>JBFGLD010000162.1:0-8884 GCA_041576335.1 Anaerolineae bacterium
GACGAGTTCCGCCTGCAGCACATCGGCTAAAATTTGCTGCCAGAGCGGGCTTTTGGCCCCGCCGCCGGAAACGCGCACTTGCTTGATCTCGGTCAGCCCGGCCGATTTGATCAGCTCAAAGCTGTCCCGCAAGCCAAATGCGACCCCCTCCAGCACGGCCCGGGTGAGATGCGGCCGGGTATGGCGCACGGTCAGGCCGGCAAAGGCTCCGCGGGCCAGCGGGTCGGGATGGGGCGTGCGTTCGCCGGTCAGGTAGGGCAGAAAAAGCAGCCCCTCACTGCCGGGCGGGATGTTGGTGGCCGGCGACAGCAGATCCTCGAAGTCGACGCCGGGAGCCATTGTGTCGCGATACCAGCGCAGGCTGCCTGCCGCCGAAAGCATCACCCCCATCAGGTGCCAGCGCCCGGGCACGGCGTGGCAAAAGGCGTGCAGCCGGCCCTCCGGCTCGACGAAGGGCTCCTGAGTTGTGGCAAAGACCACGCCGGAGGTACCCAGGGTCAGGGCAATAATGCCCGGCTGAACCGCGCCAACGCCGACAGCCTGAGCGGCCTGATCGCCGCCGCCGCCGACCACCGGCGTGCCTGCTTTTAAGTCGGCAGCTTCTGCCGCCGCTGCCGAGACCTGGCCGGTCACCTGGGGGCCTTCGTGGGTAGGGGGCAGCCAGGCGCGGGGAAGGTTCAGCGCTGCCAAAACCTGCGGCGACCAATCTCGTTTAGCCAAATCGAACAGCAGCGTGCCGGCGCCGCCGGCCCGGTCGGTGGCATAGTGGCCGGTCAATTTGAAACGTACGTAATCCTTCGGCAGCAGCAGCTGCTTGATTTTCGCATAGACATCCGGTTCGTTTTTTCGGACCCATAGAATCTTGGGGGCAGTGAAGCCGGTCAGGGCGTCGTTGCCGGTAATCTTAATCAGATTTTCTTGGCCCAGGCGCTCACGGATGTCATCACATTCCGCGCCGGTGCGCTGGTCGTTCCACAAAATAGCCGGGCGCAGCACCTCACCGTTCTCGTCGAGCAGGGTCAAGCCGTGCATCTGGCCGGTCAATCCAATGGCGGCCACTGCTTCGCCGGCCAGGCCGGTCTCACTCAAGACCCGGCGGATGCTGTTGGCCGCGCCCCGCCACCAGTCGGCCGGGTTTTGCTCACTCCACCGCGGCTGGGGCGTCGACAAGGTCAGCTCGGTCGTGGCCGTGCCGGCAACGGCGCCTGTTTCGTCGATCACCAGGGCCTTCACGCCCGTTGTTGAGGCATCTATTCCCAGAAAGTAGCTCATGGCATGTTTTCTCCAAAATTAACGTCTAGCGATAATTTATATTAATGTGACATTGTCAAAATAGTTACATAAAACGCTTCATTCGGGAAGCACGATCACGTGCACATCCTTCGGGCCGTGAACGCCCATGCTCAAGGTCATCTCGATGTCGCCGGTGCGGCTCGGCCCGGCGATAAACACCAGGTTGCTGCCGTCCCTGGCGGCGTCCGGGTTATCCGCCAAAAATGCCGGTAGGGAGGGGTAAAGGTGCTGCCGGGTCAGCAGGGCGATATGAACCGGCGGCAGCAGTGAGGCCATCCGGCTCCGGCCCGGCCCGCTGACTAGGGCAACCGCGCCGGTATCGGCCAGCGCGCCGCGGAGTCCGGTAAGGCCAACCTTAATTTGGTCAAGATCGGCCAGCATGGCCTGGCGGGCTGCCGGGTCGGCAGCCAGATCGCCGGCTTCGACGGTGATGCCTGCCTCGACCAGCGCGGACCGCAGCCAGGGCAAGCCCAGCCCGCGATCATCCCAGGCCAAGATGCGTTGGGCCCGGTAGGATTGCAGAAGTTCCAAAATCAGCGGCCCCAGCCGATCGACGTCGTCGATCTGGTGAAAATGACCCGACAGCGCCTCCAACTCCTGTTTGAAGCGTTCCAGCAGCGTTTCTAGCGGCGCATCGACCCGAAAGGTGTAGCCCCGAAACGAGCCCGGATGGTCAGCGCCGAGGCCGGGCAGCACCATCTGCTCGAGACTGGCTTCGATTTTGCGCAACAGCTTTTCTCGATTACTGTTCAACGGATTTCCTGCTGTCAATTACCAATCGCCAATCTTCAATCCGATATCTCTAATCTTCGGCCTGGCCTGTCCCCCGCTCCTCTTGCCAGCGCCGGCTGAAAGATTTTTCGGCAAAGGCCGGGAAGTCCCGGTAGTCGGTCCAGGCAGACAGGGGTCCCGGCAAATTTTGAATCCAGCCGTCGTTGGCCAGCCTCCGTGTGGTCCACCGGCTCAGCTGCCCACCCAGCCGGAACAAGCCGGGCCTGACCGCGGCGTGGCGATAGAGCGCCAGGCCGACTTTGAGCCAGGCGGGGGTTTGTCCGGCTCGTGCGCCCTCATCGCGCAGTTTGAGCAGCATGCGGGGGATATCAATTCGCACCGGGCAAACGTCGCGGCAGGCCCCGCACAGCGTGCTGGCGTGGGGCAGCTCGCTCCAGGGTTCCAGGCCAAACAGGCCGGGCGTGACCACGGAGCCAACCGGGCCGGGGTAAACGCTGCCATAAGCGTGACCGCCGATTTGCCGGTAAACGGGGCAGGCGTTCAAGCAGGCTCCGCAGCGGATACAGAACAGGATTTCGGCCAGCTCGCTGCCCAATATTTTTGTGCGGCCGTTATCGACCAGCACGACGTGCAGTTCGTCCGGACCGTCCGGCTCAATGGCCCGGCCGTTGGCGCCGTGCCGCGGGCCGGTGATAATATTCGTATAGACACTCAGCTTTTGCCCGGTAGCACTACGAGCCAAAATTTGAAGCATTACCCCCAAATCTTCCATCGTCGGCACGAGGCGCTCGATCCCCATCAGTGCGACGTGGATGCCGGGTAGGGTGGAGGTCAAGCGACCGTTGCCCTCGTTCGTCACCAGGCAAATGCTGCCGGTTTCGGCAACGCCAAAGTTGACCCCGGTAATGCCCATGCCGGCCTGCAAAAATTCATTACGCAGCACGCGGCGAGCCAACGCGGTCATGTTCGGCACGTCGGCCAGCTCTTCAGGGGTGGCGTTGAGCTTTTGGCGGAACAGTTCGCCAACCTCCTGCCGGGTTTTGTGGATGACCGGAGCAATGATATGGGAGGGCTTTTCCCCGGCCAGTTGGATGATGTATTCGCCTAAATCCGTCTCGACGACCCGTACGCCGGCCGCGTCCAACACCTGATTAATCTCCAACTCTTCGCTGACCATCGACTTGGACTTTACGGCCAGTTTGACCCCGCGGGCCCGGGCCAACTCGGCCACGTAACGCGTCGCCTCCCCGGCTGTTTCGGCCCAATAAATCTGCCCACCCAGCCGTTCGACTTCGTTAGCAAACCGCTCCAAGTATTCGTTGAGATGGGCAATGGTGTGGGCTCGAATCTGGCGGGCGTGGTCCCGCAGCGGCTCTGCCTCGGGAAAAGAATTGAGAGCGTTGGTTCGCCCGGTCATGAAGCGGCCCGTGCCCAGGACCAGCGCCTGGTGCAGTTGGCTATTATGCAGCGCGTCTTCGACCCGCCGGTAAAAGGTGATGGGTGACGAGCTTGCCATTAATACCTTACCGTTTGTGGTTCAATACTTCGGCCAGGTGCTTGACCTGAACCTTGCTGCCTCGGCGGCGCAAACCGCCGGCGATGTGCATAAGGCAGCTGACGTCGCTGCCCACGACAGTATCGGCCCCGCTTGCTTCGATGTTATCCAGTTTGTGCTGCAAAATCGCACCGGATATGGGGCCCATTTTGAGCGCAAATAGGCCGCCAAAACCGCAGCACGCCTCTGCCTCGGGCAGCGCCCTGTACTCACAGCCCCGAATATGCCGGAGCAGCTGCTGCGGCTGCTCTTTAAGGCCCAAGCCGCGCAGTCCGTGACAGGAGGCATGATAGGTCAGACAGCCGCTGGTGGCCGCACCCAGGTCGGCGATACCGAGCACATCGACGATAAATTGGCTAAACTCGTAGGTTCGGGCGGCCAGCGCTCTGGCTTTGGCTTCGTAAACCGGCTCGTCCTCAAGAATTTGCGCATAGTGATGAATTATCATTTCTCCGCAAGATCCCGACGGCACCACAACCAGGGCCTCACGTTCGGAAAGAACATCGATTGTATGGCGAGCCATAGCCCGCGCATCAGCACCCAGACCGGCGTTATAAGCCGGTTGGCCGCAGCACGTTTGCGCTTGAGGGAAAATAACTTCAAGGCCCAGCTTCTCCAACGTCTCAACTACGGCCATGCCGGTATCGGGGAAAAAGTGTTCAACCAGGCAAGTTACGAACAGCTGGACTGTTTTAGTATCGTTTTCCATCGGTGGGCATCCTGGGGCAGGGTAGAGCATATTTTAACCCAACTGACTTGATTGAAGAAATCCTTGATTCAAACCTGTTGACAAGCGCCGGGAAGTCCTGTATAGTCCAGATTCATTTAAATGATAAGGAGATAATTCAATAATGGAATACCGGCGCTTAGGCCAGTACGGTCTTAAAGTGAGCGAACTCTCTCTAGGAGCCTGGGTAACTTTTGGGGGACAGGTCGGCGAAGAGGTCGCCCGCGACTGCATCATGGCAGCGTATGAGGCGGGTGTCAACTTTTTTGACAACGCCGACATCTATGCCGACGGTAACGCCGAAATCGTCATGGGTAAGGTCATCAAAAACATCAAGCGGACCGATCTGGTCATTTCCAGCAAGGTCTTCTGGCCAACCGGCCCCGGCCCCAACGACCAGGGGTTATCACGCAAGCACATTATGGAGTCGTGCCACGCCTCACTCAAACGGCTGGGCCTTGACTATCTTGATCTTTATTTTTGCCACCGCTACGATCCGGAAGTGCCGGTTGAAGAGGTGGTCCGGGCGATGCATGATTTGGTGCAGCAGGGCAAGGTTCTCTACTGGGGCACGTCAGAATGGCGGGGCGGGCAAATTGCCCACGCTGTTGGGCTGGCCCGGCAGTGGGGGCTGTACCCTCCGGCCGTCGAGCAGCCGCAGTACAACATGTTTCACCGCCAGATCGTCGAGACCGAACTGCTTGAAGCCGCTCAACAGCATGGCATCGGGCTGGTAACCTGGAGCCCTTTGGCCAGCGGCATCCTGACCGGCAAATACAACGACGGCATTCCGGAGGGAAGTCGTATGGCCGACCCGGATTACGCCTGGCTGCGGGAGTTCGTGACTGAGGAGCGTGTTGCCAAAGTGCGGCAGTTAACCGAAATTGCCCGGGATTTGGACGTCAGCATGGCGCAATTAGCCGTTGCCTGGCTGCTGCGATTGCCCCAAGTGAGCAGCGTGATTACCGGAGCCAGCCGGGTCGGCCAGGTCCGTGAAAATATGAAAGCCATTGAGGTGAAAGAAAAGCTCACGTCTGACGTGCTGGTGCGCATTGAAGCGATTTTGGGAAACAACCCTAAGGCCGAAGCTTCGGGGTAAACAATATGACAGCTGCCCATACCTACCGTGCGGCTGCTCACCGGTTATTTGGATAAATAAGACTGACCTTCTGTCCAGGCGGAAACCTGGCCAAGTGCCGGGTGTGTCCGGAGAAGCTTTGTGATATAATTTAGGGTGGCTAGTAGGGAAGATTTCTATAGGCACGAATTTCAGCTGAGAAGGCTTTTTACCTAACTGACTCCAGGCACGCTTGAATACTCCGTAACTAAAAACGTACGATGCTAGAACCCACAGGTGCGTGACTCCACTGAAGCGATACGAAAAAATCGATCTCTTATCCAATTATCGATCTCCTCAAAGCCAATGCCGGCCGGGGAGATTTTTTTAACCTTCGCGTAAATGTGCGAATCTGGGAGATCATTTACATCAGGCTAAACCTTAGACCGTGGCTAAATAGTCCGAGTGAAGCGATAAATGGAGGCAAAATCACGATGAAGAAAAGAGGCACTCCGATGAATGCCCTGCGCATTTCCCTCTTTGGAAGGTTTGATGTGCGTTGCGAGCAGAGAGTGGTTACGGGTCTTGACACGCGCAAGGTACAGAAGCTGTTTTGCTACCTTCTCCTCTACCGGGCTTACCCCCATCCCCGCGAAGCTTTGGCCACTCTCCTGTGGGATGATGACGACGTCAACCGGCCAAACAGATGTTTGCGAAAAACCATCTGGCAGCTCCGGACCGCCTTGGACTCTCAAACCGAATCATTCAGTGGCCGTGTACTGCTGGTCGAGCCCGAGTGGGTTCAGATTAACCCACAAGCTCCCATTTGGCTCGACGTGGCCGTGTTCGAACAGGCCTTCAACCACGTCCAGAACGTGCCGGGCAAAGAACTTGATGCCGAAAGTGTCCAGATGTTAAAGCGCGCAATAGACCTCTATCAGGGGGGACTGCAAGAAAGCTGGTATCAAGACTGGTACCTGTATGAATGTGAGCGGTTTCAGCATATGTACCTGATCATGCTGGACAAGCTCATGGATTATTGCGAGCTGCATGGGCACTACGAGCTTGGTCTGACCTATGGCGCATTCATTCTTCGCTGCGATAAGGCCCGCGAGCGAACCCACCGGCGACTGATGCGCCTGCACTGTCTGAACGGCGACCGAACCGCCGCGCTCCGGCAATACGCGCGCTGTGTCCGCACCCTGGAGGAAGAGCTGAGCGTGAAACCTACCGCCCACACAGTGAGGCTCTACCAACAGATTCAGACGGATCGGACGATTGACCTGGCCCCGACACCGGCTGTGGCAAACAAGACACCTGAGCCACCATTTTCTCCGTTGCCCAATGTACTGGAACACCTCAAGCAGGTTCAGCTGGCCTTGACTGACCTCCAGCGCCAAGTACATCAGCATGTCCAGGCGCTGGAACTGGCGATAAACGACCCGAGATAGTTGGGTGATCCGCACCTATAGGCAGCAACGGTCTGAGTCGGACTCAGGCCCGGCCGCGGCGGCCAAAAGCCCCTTGACCGCCCGACCCGCTGCCCTTGCGCATACCTGCATTTCATAAGGCTAGATGCTGGCCAGAGTACCCTCTGCCCGGTCTTACCCCTCAGACAAGTTCCCAGGAACGCTCAAGAAACGCAAAGGTAACGCCAGAGCAACGCGTTGCCTGTATATTAATTACACGAGTTCAGCTTGAAGCGAAATCAACCCGCTATCAAATCAAGCTGTAATAGACATCACGATGAAACAGCTTGAGGCCAGCACTCATCCCTTCATCATCAGGATTTGGCTTGAGGCAACTGCTTGCGAAGCCGGTCGAGCAATTTGGCGCGGTCACATCATCCATGTGCCTAGCGGTAAGCGGCGCTACTTGAAAGACCTCGACGACATCATTGATTTTATCGCGCCCTACTTGGAGGATATGGGTGTGAAGCCAGGTCTGTACCGGCAGGTGAGGCAATGGCTGAAAAGACTCAAGCTGCGCCTTAAAGCTTAGACGGTCACGGAGGCCTTTGTGGTCCAACAGTCGTCAACGGATCATGTCCAAGACAGCAGATCAGTCACAGCGCTGCCATCTACTGAACGTTCCATCTTTCGTTCCGAGGCCCGCCAGCATTACCTTCAAAATCGAGAGAAGGCAGTTCTACCGCGCCTGGTCTCACCCCAAGCCTTCATATACCTTTGGATTTTGGCCCTGCTATTCACGGTGGCTGGATCCATTATCGCATTTTGGCCCTTAACCGGGCAGTTGTAGTGAGGGCGATATGAAGCGTGTGCCCGTCATTCTCCAGATGACTCCTCACGAGTGCGGGGCTGCCTGCCTGGCCATGGTTCTCACCTATCATGGCCGCGAGACGACTATCAACGAATGTCGCAAGCATCTGCCCAGTGGTCGCGACGGGATCACCGCCCGCACCATTGCCCAGGCTGCACGCGACTTGGGATTGCGCGTACGGGCCTTCTCTCTGGAGCTTGCTAGCATAGCGCAGCTACGGTTGCCGGCCATTGTACACTGGAACTTTGATCACTTCCTAGTTCTGGAACGCTGGTCACCCTCGGCCATCGAGGTCGTGGATCCGGCCATTGGGCGCCGCCGGCTCTCCCCAGAGGAGTTCAGCGCGGGTTTCACCGGCGTGGTATTAAGTTTAGAGCCGGGGGCAAACTTCCGGCGACAGCGGGCGACAGACAAGCTATCGTGGCGTAGCTACCTGGGACGTCTGTTGCAGACACCGGGAACATCGGGTCTGCTGGCGCAGATAATCGGCGCATCGGCGCTGCTCCAGGTTCTCGGCCTGGTTTTTCCCTTGTTCACCCTGGTGTTGGTTGATACGATTTTGCCTGCGCAGGACGTGTCCATGCTGACTATGCTGGGCATTGGCATGCTCATCCTGATCGTGGCTCAGGTTATCTTAACCTATTTGCGCAGCGCACTGGCGCTCTACCTGGAAGCGCGCCTCGACATCGAAGTGATGTTGGGGTTCTTCGAGCACGTGTTGATGCTGCCGTTCCGCTTCTTTCATGAACGGACCAGTGGTGACTTGTTGATGCGGCTAGGCAGCATTTCCATAATTCGGGAGGTGCTGACCGGTCAGACCGTTTCTGGCGTCCTGGATGGAGCTATGGTGGTCTTCTATCTGGCTATATTGCTTGTCTGGCAGCCCCTGTTTGGCCTCTTGACCCTCGGATTTGGCGGTATTCAAATCATGGTTCTGCTGGGCACAACGCGCCGCCTATATGAACTCACCGAACGTGATCTGGCCGCCCAAGCCGAGTCCCAAAGTTACCTGGTGGAAGCACTAACGGGCATTGCCACGCTGAAGGCAGCAGCATCCGAAGACCGGACGATGGACTACTGGTCACGTCTCTTCTTCAAACAGTTGAACGTCTCGCTGCGGCGTAGCCACCTGTCGGACCTGGTGGAGACCGGGCGCGAGGCGATCGGGGCCATGGCGCCGGTTATCTTGCTCTGGGTCGGGGGTATATGGGTGCTGGAAGGCGATATGAGCCTGGGGACC
>JBFGLD010000163.1:0-8842 GCA_041576335.1 Anaerolineae bacterium
GGGCGCTTATGGCCGCAAAAGCCAACGACCGTCAGATGGCTGCCTTCTCGTAATTTGCTTTGCCTTGAGATGGTAATTCGATGATAACGCTCACCTGGCTCCGGCGCAAAGGAAATAAATGGGCGAGGCCAGACCGGAATTCCGTCCGGTTGGCTCACTAGCCGGCGCAATTTCTCTAGCATGTATTGTAGGATCGCTAAGTCCTGCATACTCTCAATTGGATCGGTAAACGGGCGCTCCTCGACCATCTCCGACGGCTCCAATTGAACATACCCATTCGACATTCTTATTACCTCCAACTTTGCTAATAAATTTCAAAAATCATCGTAACGATCCCGGACTATAGCCCGGAAACGCTGCAAAAGGCGTATTCTCGTGAAAGTCATTTGATCCAGCGCGACCTGTAATGTGGCGACCAACCGTGTGCCAAATCGGCCCGCTGCTTGAAATTGTGGAGCTATTTGAGACGACGACAAAAGCTCTGTTGCGCGAGAGCACAGCATTTCAATCTTCGGGGCGTTGAAGGAGTTTTTTCCGACGACAACCTTGAACCAGGCTGTGCCTAAGCAAGCTGTATTTCCGGGCCATTTTTCAATTGCTGCACAACCCGGCGAATCGGATCGTAATCACGATCAACGACCCGAGCAAAACGTCGTATCCCGGCTCTATTCAACACTGCGCGCCCTAGCTCATCATTATGCATTTTCAACAGGACCTCGCCTAACTGCCGGCAGACGCTTTCTTCGAGGCCGGCTACAGCCGCTACGGGCGGCATGGGAAAGGGTCCTATTTGCTCGACCACCCGAAAAACACCCCTTCGCTCCGGGCGCTGGGTCAGTTCCATCTCCAAAACAACACTGTCGATGGCTGCCGAGTTAACCCGGCCTTGTTCAACCCAATCCATCGAAGCCGCATGCGTACCGCTGGGGACGGCGCGGCCAAAAAAGCCGCCCTTTTCACCTTGGCTTAAAAGGTGATGGCAAACCGCCAGATATCCCGACAGGGAATGAACCTCGTTGTAGGCAAAGGTTGCCCCTCGTAAATCTTCGAACGTTTGGAAGGGAGAGTCACGACGCACAATTATGTCGGCAAAATAAATAGGCCGATTCCGGTAGCGTTGGGCCGCCAACACCGGGGCTGCGATAAGACGCAACAGCGGCGGATCGTGGTCAGCCTTACAAACGTAGGGCAGGCCACAGGTAAATACAGCCTGAATCGCAGCTTGGTTGACCGTGGCTTCTTGTTCGGACGGTGACAACCCGGTCACCATTTCGGTGGCACAGCCGGTCACCCTGCCCACATAAACCACGATTTGCCGGTACAGTTCGAAGGCGTTGTCGCCCAAGAATGAAGCAAAACGAAGCGTGGGAAATTCGCTACTTTGGCGACGTGGAACAACCTCCCTGCACGGTGTGATCTTTTTGCTCTCCGGTTGATTATTGCCAGGCAAGACCACTCTCAACAACCTCCGAGACCGGCTGGATGAAACCGGCTAGCGAATAGATTTCAATTTAAAGATCGATTGCTTCATACCCAAGGCGAGTGGCTATTTGACGCGCCGAAAGTGTTTCCATCCGCAAAGCGGCTCAAGGCAAACGGTTTCAGTTCGGGCACATCGTCCCCCATCAAATGTTTGGCCACTAACTTGCCGGCGCCGGTCATTTTGAAGCCGTGATTACTATCGGCGATCATGTAAACGTTGGGCAGCACCCAATCGAATATTGGCACATTGTCGGGTGTAAAGGCACCAATACCGCCGTTGCGCCGATCTCGAAAATCCTGTCGGCAGCCTTCAAAGCGTGACATTGTCTGGGCCATGGCCGAACAGAGATAATCGGCAAACTCCGGTTCGGCCTGATAGGCATCATTCGCATGTCCATAGGGGTCGGTAACCGCCTGAGTCCCCAATTTAACCGGGATGGTTCCGCCTTGAATACCGGAGCGGTCCATCCGCTCATTGCCATTTTTAAAGTAGACGTAGGTATAATCGGCTAACTGTTTACCCGTCGTTTCATCGATAACCGGGGTATTCATCAATTCAACGTGTAAGACCGGTGGGTTTTGCCCGTCAGGCGTGACATAGGGCTTGTGGTGATAAACTTCACCTTCGAGCAAACGCCAATAAGTCCACATATCTTTGCCATTGACCACCATGCCGTCTGGATAGCGACAGTCAAGGGTTTGTGGTTGGCCCAGCATGGCCCAATGTGCGGGTGTCCAAGCCCCTAATCCCCACAGTACCAAATCACAACGAATCGTACCCTGATCGGTCACCACGCTGTCGACTTGACCGGCCCGAACGTTGTAGTCAATCACTTCAACGCCCGATAAAATCCGTACGCCGTGCTCCGCGCATTTTTGGGACAACCCTTTCATTACCTGGCGCGTGCCGGCATAGCCGCTAATCTTTTCGTGAATGGCAACATCGACTCCATCGGTTTTGAAATCGGGCCAAATACGCCTAAGAAACCGGTGCGCATCTTGACCGACGTACATGTCGGAGTAATAGTTCACTGAGTTTTGGCTGGCATGAATTCGCTCATAGTCTGCAATCTGATTTTCTTCTCCGCAGGAGATGTAGCCGACCTGTTGAAAACCAAAAGCAATTGGGTCGTACATCCACACGTCAACGCTGTGGCGGAGAATTGCGTGGAGCGGCTCGGTCATGTAGAAATTTCGTACACATCCACAGGCAATACCCGATGCGCCGGCACCGGGTTCGGTTTTATCCAAAACGACAATGTCTTTACCGCTGCCTCGCCCTCTAGTTTCCAATTCCATGGCTAAGTGCCAGGCAAAACTCAAGCCGTGGATACCGGCACCGACAACTACATATTTGACCGAATCGGGGATGGCATTCATTTGTTTATCTCCATAATAATCATTAGAATTTGCTCGAAGAGTCCGGCTCATTATTCCAAATGTTCGCCACGCAGCCGAGTTGAGCCGAGATATTGCGCGCAGTTTCTAAGAGCAGCTGTACGAACTTATCGATTTCAGCTGGTCCCAGGCGAAAGGTTGGACCCGACACGACCACCACGGCTACGATCCGCCCGGTGTGCCCGCAGATGGGTGCAGCAATTGCGCTCAATCCCTCTTGATGTTCTTCGTGGGTCGTTGCATAGCCTTTACGGTGTAGCTCAATCAGGTCCTGCTCAAGCCTGCGGTGATCGACAACCGTTTTATCGGTAAAGGCTTGTAACCTACCTGCTAAAATCTTTTGCCGGCGTTCAAGGGGCATATAGGCCAATAACACCTTTCCGGCGGCAGTACAGTGAAGGGGCGTCCGCCGGCCAATACGCCCCACGTATTGGATCGGCCGGGGGCTGTCAGCACCGCCCACATTCATGCACTCGTGGCCACTCAAAACGACAATATTGACCGTTTCTTGGGTCATTTCTGCTAGAGACCTTATATAAGGATAAGCAACGTCTCTCAGGTCGATGCGCTCGAGGACAATACCGGCCAAGGTGACCAAGGCCAATCCCAAGTGATATTTACCTGTTTCTGGGTTTCGTTCAACAAAGCCTTCCTGCTCGAGCGTGGTGAGTAGACGAGAAATGGTGCTTTTGTGTAAGCCCAGTTGTTTGCTTAGCGTGGTGACCCCTAATTCGGAGTCGGTATGGGTAAAGCTTCGTAAAATCGCAGCCGCACGTTGAACCGACTGAATCGCCGGTTTAGAAGATTGCTTCTGTTGTATCACGATCAATGCGTGCCGCCGGTTTTTGAATATGCGAAAGGGGGTGTTGCATAATATGCAACATTGTTCCCATATTGCCCATTAAAATTATACTATTGCTTTTATTACTTGTCAATAGTGATTTCAACGCGGGTGCGTCCAAATTTGCCTAAAATTTGGACGCACCCAGGGGAGAAACCACGCCCAGCGCTCTTTTCCCAAGATTTGGGACAGGCCCTGCAACGCTTCTCTCAAAAGAATTGCATCGATTGATTGGCTAGGGTAGAATTCAGCTCGACAATGAGCGGTCATCAAGGCAGGATTGTTCGACGTCAACTCGGGAGTCGGAGGCAAAAAATTTCCTTTGCTCCAGAATATTGACCTGTGGTATAATTCAGCGACGCAGAGTCAAAATTCCTGCTAATTTTCACATATACTGAGGGCTAGCTGTGAAGGTAGAAAAAGTACCGATTGTCAACGCTGTTGGGCATATCTTACTGCACAATCAGGCCGGTCCAGATGGTCGAAAGGCCGTTAAGAAGGGACAGCTTTTAACCGAACAAGACATTCTAACCTTAGAGTCATTGGGAAAAACCGAAGTCTATATCGCGACTCTGGCCGAGGACGATGTTGACGAAAATACCGCGGCCCGAAGTGTGGGCGAGCTAATGGTCAGTGAGCATATTTTGCTTTCCAGTGTCACAACCGGGCGAGCGAATCTCATTGCCGGCTCGCCAGGCCTCTTTAAAACAAAGCCTGATGCCCTGTTGGAGCTAAATGATAATGCCGGCATCACCTTTGCAACTGTTCCCAACAACTCGTTGGTCCAACCGAAAAAAATTATAGGTACGGTCAAAATTATCCCCTATGGCTTGCCAAGAGATAGGCTTACGGCGGCCACGACGATTGTTAAAGAACATACGCCGCTCGTTGAGCTTAAGCCTTTTGTTGTAGCCCAGGCTGTTCTCATTACAAGCGGCAGTATGGCGGCCCGGGAAAAAGTGGTGGCAGGTTTTACGCCCGTACTACGGAGTCGATTAGCCGCTTACAATACCCAACTTATCGAAGGTCCCTACGTACCTGAAGACGAGCAGGAAATTGGCCGGGCCCTGCGCGCGGCCATAGCCAGCGGGGCGGAAATGATTCTTATAGCCGGCGAAACGTCGATTATGGATGCGGATGACATCACCCCGCGAGCTATCAAGGCCATTGGCGCTGAAATCGTGCATTATGGTGTGCCGGTGGAACCGGGCAATCTCCTCCTGTTGGCCTATTACAACCAAATACCTATTGTCGGTGCGCCAGGCTGTGCTAAAAGCAAAGACTATAACGTTGTTGACATGGTCTTGCCCAGATTAGCCGCCGGCGAGCACCTGACCCGCCGCGATCTAATTGAACTAGGCCACGGTGGCTATCTCCAATGATATGTCTGTTTTGAAAAAGTCTCGCGGTCTTGCTGCCCCGATCGGTCAATGGGCCTGGTCGATTGGATTGACTCTGGTTATTTTGCTTGGTGTGGCTTGCCAACCCCAACCCAGCCAAATCTTTATTGAGGTCGATGGCCGGCGTCAAGCTCTTACAACCGAAGCTGCTACGGTGCGCGATGCACTGATCGAGGCAAAGGTCGTTTTAGAACCACTTGATAAGGTCAAACCTGACTTGTATGCGCAGCTCGACCCAGGTTTGGTGATTGTGGTGACGCGCGTGACCGAAGAGATAGAAACCCTGCGAGAGGTTATTCCGTTTGAACGTCAAACCGTCGTCAACGAAGCGCTCGACCCAGGCGATACCAGATTGGCCCAGCTTGGCGTAAGCGGAGAAGATGAGATCACGATTCGGGTAGTTTATGAGAATGGTGAGGAGGTCAGCCGAAGCGAAACAACGCGCAAAACGATCATCGAACCGCAGCCCGAGATCCTTGTTATCGGGCCCCAGGGCGAATTACCCTCCATTCCCCTTGACGGCACGATCGCCTACTTGTCTAACGGTAACGCCTGGATCATGCGCGATACAAGCGGCAGTCGCCGCGCTCTCACGACCGCGGGTGATCTCGACGGCCGAGTATTCAGCCTGTCAGCGGATGGTCGCCGGCTGCTGTTTACCCGCACGTTGACGGATGAAATCGAGCTGCCCTTGAACGAGCTGTGGTTAGCCTCGACTACGATTGTCGGGGAGCCCCCGATCCCGTTGGGCGTTCAGGGAGTTTTACACGGGGCGTGGTCACCCGTTATGACCCAATCGGTGGTGGCTTTCAGCACGGCCGACCGTACGGCAAATTCACCTGGCTGGCAGGCAAATAACGATTTATGGTTGCTCAACATTTCGGGTGATTTAGAAAAAACCAAGCCCGAACCGGTCGAATTATTGCCGCCGAATACCCAGGGGCTCTATCCGTGGTGGGGAACAACTTTTACCTGGTCGCCGGACGGCACCCAATTGGCTTATGCTCGGGCCGATCAAGTAGGCCTAATAAATTTAGCCTTAACCCAAACGTTGACCTTGAGCGATGGTCTAACTTCGCTGGTTGATTTCGTACCGGTACAAACGTTCAGCGAGTGGGTCTGGGTTCCGGGCATTAGCTGGTCACCTGATGGCAGATTCATTGCGGCCACAGTCCACGGCCCCCCGCTGGCTTCAGAACCAGCCGAAGAAAGTCAGGTGTTTGACCTATGGCTGTTAAGCACCGACGGCACGATTGCCGCCAAAGCGATTGACCAAGTCGGCATGTGGGCCAACCCCAAGTGGGGTGCTGCCGGCATTGCTTTCGGCCAGGCGATCGATCCGCGACACTCAGTTAATAGTCGCTATACGATCCAACTCATTGATAGAGATGGCAGCAATCAACGTCAGCTTTTTCCGCTTTTCAACGAAACAGGGGTTCAATTGCCATCCTTTACCTGGTCGCCAGACGATCAGCATCTTCTGTTTGTCTACGACGGAGACCTGTACATTACCAATAATAAAGGCAGCCCGCCGCGCCAGTTGACGACCGAAACACAGGCAAGCCAACCGCAATGGGCAGCGCATATCGTCAGCATGGTAACCAATAGGCCGACCGAATCAATTACTGAAACCGTGTCCATTTCGACCACACCCGCGTTGACCAGGCCGCTCAGAACCACGTCGAGCCCAACCTTGACCACGACTCCCAAACCATCTGCGGTCATAACTACGCCAACTTCGGCTGACATCGAAGAATTACCGAAAGGGAATGAGTAAAGTATGAGCCAACAGCCTGTCATCCTGCTGATGGATGAGGACACTGAAACCCTTGAAAAACTTCAAACGGTGCTGCATCGCCAGGGTTACCAGGTAATGGTAGCCGCAGACGCGCGCGCTGCACTCCGGTTGGCAAAAATAACAACGCCCGACTTGATCATCTCCGATCTGTTATTAACCGGAATGGATGGCTACAAAGTTTGGACCGAGATTCGATCAGCTAGGGAATTTCCAAACATTCCAATTCTAGTGATCAGTGCCCTAACTGTGCCCCCAAACAATCGGGCATGGCGCCCGACAGAGAGTGCTGAATGGCAAATACTGTCATATGATGCAGCCTTACCGAAACCTGTTGATTTACGCCGTTGCGTCAGGGTCGTAGAAAAATTGCTGCGGCCTGACCAAGCCGGCACGATTCCCGGCGGGCCCAGTGCCATTTTAGCTATGGAAGATCACCATCTACGAGAAAGCTTAGCCGCTATCCTTAAAAACTATGATTTCGGCGTTGAGACGTCGGACTCAATTGAACCTGCTCTGCAACTGGCCAGGACAATGCCACCGGCTACATTAATCTTAGATTATCGCCGGCCTGATGAGTCAGTTAAGACGACGATACTCCAGGCCGAACGGCTTGCTCCAAACACTCCGATCATTCCTATTGTCGATCCGGAACAAGAAGTAGACTTCGATATACAAACCCTGTGTGAGGGTTTGCTAACCATACCGTTACATCCAACCCATACCGTGACTAATCTAAACCGCATTTTAGAGCTGTATGATATGCGGCAACGCACCCAAGTATTGAGCACACAAGTAATCGTGAGCAACCAGCATCTCTTGGATACGCAACAGGCATTCGAAGCGCAGAATAATGAGTTGGAACACGTTAACACCAAGTTGCGCGAGTTGGACGCTCAAAGAGAAACCTTTACCAGTATGATGGTCCACGACTTAAAATCACCGCTGGGCTCGATCTTAGGAACGCTCAACTTCTTAATCACCGATCCGGTGTCGAACTTGTCAGACTTCAACCAAAATCTGTTAAACGGAGCCATCGCGGCCGGAAACCAGATGCTGCGTTTGATAGAAACCTTGCTTGAGGGGCAGCGCCTGGCAAGCGGAAATTTTCAAGTTTATCAGGAGCCCTTCGATATTTCCGCAGTAATTGACATTAGTTTAGAGCAGATTACGCCATTTGTAAGCCTCCACGACCTTGGACTCGAGTATATTAGTCATGAAGATTTGCCGTTGGCTTTTGCCGACGCAACGATAAGCCAGCGCATTTTGGAGAATTTATTGGACAATGCCATCAAATATTCTCCGGCGAACTCGGCGATCACGATCAGAGCCGTGCCCGATGGTCAATTTATCAAAGTCAGTGTCGAAGACCTAGGGCCCGGCATACCTAAGAGTCAACAAGCCGACATTTTCGAGCGCGTGGCTCAATTAAAAGCAAGTGGCAAACCTCACGCTAGGGTCGGTATCGGCATCGGGCTTAACTTTTGCCACTTAGCTGCCCAGGCCTTGGGCGGCTCAATCTGGGTTGAGAGTGAAGGTCAAACCGGCGCCATATTTGTGTTCACACTGCCTATTTATGAGGACTAAGCATATCATTTAAAGCCGTCTACCAAACTACAATTATTGGAGAGTTATTATGCGCGTTTTAATTACTGGGGCTGCAGGATTTCTTGGTTCTCACTTGAGTGACCGCTTTTTGGCAGATGGTCACACGGTCGTTGGCATGGACAATCTTATCACCGGCAAGACAGCCAATATAGAACACCTGGCCGGGAATGAAAATTTTATTTTTATCAAACACGATGTGACCAACTACATTTACCTCGAAGGACACCTGGACGCTGTGTTACATTTTGCCTCGCCGGCAAGCCCGATAGACTATCTTGAGTTGCCAATCCCCACACTTAAGGTGGGCGCACTAGGTAC
>JBFGLD010000164.1:0-8833 GCA_041576335.1 Anaerolineae bacterium
CGCTGCTCATCGTGCAAACGTTGCAGGTCGCGCCTGATTGTCACTTCAGACACCTCAAACATTTGGCTCAACTCTTTTACAGACAGAAATCCTCGCTTTTCGACAAGCGTTACCATTTCTTCTAAACGATTATCTATGGCCATAAATTTACCCCAAAGTTACGAAGTCGAAATCATGTTCATTATAATCCATATTATTACATAAAGTCAACCCTGTTTATCACCGTTTTTATTTCGACTTCGTTCATTTTTTTTGACAAGCAATTATTTGTGTGCTAAGATGAAACCATTCAAGTTCACAGTCGTTCATGTCTTCACGCAGAGCATCTTCAATGTCTCAAACTTCAGTGGATTTAAAAGGTAAGGTAGCCTTTATCACCGGTGGCGGCAGCGGCATTGGTCGCGGTTTCGCCGTGCAAATGGCTGAATGCGACGCCGCGGTGACAGTAACTGACGTGAACGGTCAGACCGCTGCTGATGTATCTGGCGAGATAACGGCGCTGGGCGGCAACAGCTTCAGCTTACCGCTAGATGTTACCGATGCGACGGCAGTTGAATCTGCGGTTTCCAGTACCATTTCCCGGTTTGGACACATTGATATTCTTTTTGCCAATGCTGGCGTTTTAGGGCCGGCCAATTACCTGGAAATAACCCCGGCAGATTGGGACCTGATATTGGATGTCAACATCAAAGGCGTAGTGCATACCTGCCGGGCTGTCGTTCCCCATATGATGGAGCGCCGTGCGGGTCGCATCTTAATGACGGCCTCTTACAACGGCGTGCGAGCCGGAGCGCATGTAATTCCCTACCGGGTCAGTAAAGCGGCGGTGCTGATGTACACGCGTTGCCTGGCAATGGTGATGGCCCCGCACAACGTTACCGTAAATGCCATTTGTCCCGGCGTTACCCTCACTCCTATGCAACTTAACTACGCCGAAAAAACCGCCGCCAAGCAAGGCATCACCGTCGAAGAGTACCTTTCTGACCGCGCTTCGCGGATTCCAATGCAACAATTTACAGAAATTGACGATTTAACCGGATTAGCCGAGTTTCTGGTATCCGACCGCGCCCGGCTCATTACCGGACAGGCCATTGCCCCCGATGGTGGGGTAATGATGTCATCTTAGAGAAAGGAGCTTTCCTTGGCCTACAGTCACCGAGAACGTGTATTTGCCGCCATTAATCATCAGGAGCCGGACCGCATCCCGATTGACCTCATGGGCAATGCCACCATGCTGCTGGATGCCACCTACCTGCGCCTGCGCGACCACCTGGGTTTGGACCCCATTCCGCCGGTGCGCTCCGGCACCACCGCCAACTATTACGATGAGCGCATTCTTAAACATTTTGACATAGATTTTCGGCGCGTCTTTTTAGGGAGAAGCCCCAAAAACAAAACTATTCACTATGATGACGGCACCTTTTCCGATGGCTGGGGCATTCGGTTTCAGCAGGTTGGTCCCTATGTCCACGCCTCGGAAAGCCCCTTTAAAGGCGTTCCAACATTGAAAGAAGTTGAAGCCTATCCCTGGCCCACCCCCGAAGACCTCTACACCACCGAGGGGCTGGCCGATGAGGCGCGTCGGCTGTCTGAAGAAACCGACTACGCCATTGTGGCCCGCAACCCGCTAACTTACGGCTTTTTAGACCGCGCCTGCCAACTGATGGAAATGCCGGAATTTCTGATGACTCTGGCCGTTGAACCGATTGTGGCCGAGGCCATCATCGCCCATCTGGTAGAAATTTACAAAGGCATTTACAGCATGTTTCTGGATGCGGTGGGACCATATGTTCATATGGTCGAAACCGGCGATGACCTGGGCGCGCAGCAAAATCTGATTATCTCGCCAAAAATGTACCGCCAATTCATTAAGCCCGCCGAGACGGAGCTTCACACCCTGATTCACGAAAAAGCGCCCAACGCCGCCCTTTTCCGCCACACCGACGGCGCAATCTTCACTATCATCCCTGACCTGGTCGAAGCGGGCGTGAATGTGCTCAATCCAATCCAAACCTCATCCAAAGGCATGGATGGATACAAGCTCAAAGAAGCTTATGGCGACATCGTCACCTTCCACGGCGCGATAGAAGGCCTAGACAACGAAGGTGTTACGGTTGACGATGTTGTGGCCCAGGTTAAATTGCGCATTGACCAACTTGCCCCCGGCGGTGGTTACGTATTGGCAAGCTGCAACCATTTGATAGATGTACAGCCTGAACTGGTTGAAGTCCTGTTCGACTTCGCTCATGAGTACGGGCAGTACAACTAACGAAGCGCTGGCTTCACCACCAATAATAGAATGAGGCAAGGAGGCGGAGAGGTGAAGACTCTCGTCGCCTCCTCGCCTCACAACTCATCGCGTCTTGATTTTATGTGAGGAAAAAATTATGACCGAACAACGCAGTTCAAAACCCAAAGCTGGGTTGATTACCTTTACCGATGGTCGAGACAGCTTTTTCGACCTGCCTCGCGAAACTTACCTTCGTGAGCGTCACGCCGAATTAGTGCAGTTCCTTATCGATAATGGCTGCGACGTGGTTGACCCTATGTCCAGCTTGCGATCCGACCCAAACGATTGGTTTGGCGTGCGTCGCTACAACGAAGCTGCCGAATGCGCCAAATACCTGCAATCTCAGGGCGCGGAGTGTATGATCCTTTGCTCCCACTTCTGGACGCCCCCTATGCTGGTCATTGACGTGGTGCGTGAAGCTAACCTGCCCACCATACTCTACACCGTTGATGACCCTACCCTGCCTGGCACGGTCAGCATCAGCGCGGTGGGGGCCAGTTTGCAGGAATCGGGCGTAAACCAACACGCCGTCCAGCATGAACGGCTGCGCGGCCAGCCCACACGCATGCTGCCCTGGATTCGCGGCGCGTCGGCGGTGGCCCGCATGCGTAAAAGCGCGGTGATGCTGTGGGGCGGCACCTACTCCCTGCATATGGAGCATTTACAGGACGACATCCCCGCCCTCAAGCGGCTGATGATCCGCGACATTCTCAACGAAGGTGAATACGCCCTCATCCGCCGCGCCGAAAAAATCCTCGACACCGAGCCGGATCGGGTGCAGCACTTCCTCGATTGGCTTATAGACAACGGCACCACTATTATTTACGATGACCTCAGCGCCAGCCCGCGCAACTTCCAGGTGCAAATTGCCTACTACCTGGCCGCCCGCGACCGGCTGAAAGAGCTTGAAAATGAAAACATCATCGGCGTGTCGATCCGCTGCCAACCCACTTTGTCGGTTGAGTATGGCATCGTCGGCTGCACCCTGCCCGCCTTCCTGCCCTTTGGGGCAGACAACCTTGGCCCCAAACCCATCTTCTCCACCGTCTGCGAGGGCGACATAAAAGGCTTGATGACCTCCGTGCTGCTGCAACAGATCAAACCCGAAATTGGCCCCATTTTTGGCGACCTGAAATATGTGGGCGAAGACTTTTTTGCCATCTCCAACTGTGGCGCAGCCTCGGTCTGGTGGGCCGGCAAAAGCAACGATCCCAAAAAGTCGCTGCCCAATGTTACCATCCAGGCCAATGTCGACGGCTTCACCGGCGCGGCAGTCGGTTTCATGGGCCAGGCCGGGCCAGTCACTACGGCGCGGTTGGGGCGGGTTAAGGGCAAGTACGTGATGCACCTGGGCGTCGGCGAGTCGGTGGCGGTCACGGGCGCAGTCAAAGAAAAGGTGATGGGCTTCTTCGGCCAGATGTGGCCCAACGTGATGGTCAGCCTAGGCAGCGACCCCGACTTGCTCTTCCGCATCGCCGCCTCCAACCACCCCGTAGCCACCGACGGCGACGTGGCGCAAGAAGTAACCTACGCCTGCCGCCAAATGGGCATCCCCATTGTCCGCCTCGACTCCAACGAGTCGATGCGTGAATATCTCGACACGCTGGCCTCGATGAATTAAATCTTTGGGAGACAAGGATGACTCCATCGTATCGCAATCATGGCTGCCGGTTGGTCGAATATTTGTATCAGGGGCAGCGGTTGCTATTTTTGGAAAATGAATATCTGCGGGTGGGCGTGTTAGTTGAAAAAGGCGCCGACATTTTTCAGTTTCTCCACAAACCCACCGACACCGAATTTATGCTGCATACGCCTCGCGGCTTGCGCCCCCCGGCGGTGCAAAGCGTAGCCTCAAGTTGGGGGTCGTTTCTGGATTATTACCAGGGTGGCTGGCAGGAAATTTTACCCAACGGCGGCCCCGGCTGCATCTACAAGGGCGTTGAATTTGGCCTGCACGGCGAAGTGACCACCATCCCCTGGCACTTTCAAATCAAGGCCGACACCCCGGACACGGTGCAGGTCTCGCTCTCCGTTCGATCCTTCCGCACCCCGCTTTACCTGCAACGCACCATGACTCTGCACCGGGGCGACCCCGTTCTTATTATGGAAGAAGTCCTCACCAACGAGGGGCGTGAGCCGATGGATTATATGTGGGGCCACCATCCCGCCTTTGGCGCGCCCTTTCTCAGCCCCGATTGCCGGGTAGATTTACCCGCCGGCGAGTTGACAGTTGAAACATTTCCCGACGCGGCGGGCAGTCGATTGGCCGGTGGCGGGCAGCACACCTGGCCACTGGTCAGCGAGGAAGGCGGCGTGTCGATAGATTTCAGCCGCCCCGACCCACCCGAAACCGGCCACGAGGATTTGGGCTATATTGTCAACCTGCCCGAAGGCTGGTACGCCATTACCAATCAAGCCACGCAAGTCGGCTTTGCCCTCACCTGGTCGCTGGACACGTTTCCCTACCTGTGGGTGTGGCGACAGTTCAACCAGAGCAGCGGCTACCCTTGGTACGGGCAGGTTTACACCATGGCCCTCGAACCCTGGTCCAGCTACCCCTCGGCGGGGCTGCTTGCCGCCATCGAAAACGGCTCCGCCGCCAAAATTGAGCCGGGCGAAACCCGCCATGCTGAGCTGCGGGCCGTTGCCTATCGGGACTTGCGGCAGGTATCGGGCGTATCACCCACAGGCGAAGTAACCGGGGAGTAAAAAGGTGTTCAAACAAGTCTCTCATTTGGTCATCGCCCGATAATGCGTAGTCCGTAATCTTCACTTACGCATCACGCCTTACGAAATCAGGTGTTATGATGAACCGTTGTTGGCAAATGTACAAACAAGCCGTCGGGCCGCTGCCCAACAAAATCCTCTCCTGGCCCTTTTTTGGGGCCGGGTTGGATAACGTAGGCGTGGACGGCCAACCCGTTGAAGAGCCAATGCCAACCTGCGGCCCGGATGAAATTCTGGTACGGGTCGACGCGCTGGGCTTGTGCGCCTCCGATGCCAAAATGGTACGAATGGGCCGCGACTACCCGCTTTTTTTTGAGCGAGACTTTGCCGCCAACCCGGCTCGATTGGGCCACGAAGCGGCCTTAACCGTTGTGGCCGTAGGCGAAGAATGGCGGACGCAGCACTACCCTGGTCAGCGCCTGGGGATTCAGCCCGACGTGTATATGCACGGCAAACGCGAGATTTTTGGCGTAAACATTCTCGGCGCGATGGCCCAATACGTAACGCTAGACCGCCGTGTGCTTGCCAGCGATGTTGGTAGCTGCGTGTTTCCGGTTGTTTCAGACGTGAGCTATGCCGACATTGCCGTGCTGGAGCCATGGGCCTGCGTGGATGTGGCCTACAGTTCTAGCGCCCGCCGGTTGTCGCCAAAACAGGGTGGAGTGCTGTGGATAAAGGGCCGCCCCGGCGATATGCGGCCCTATAAAATTAGCTACCTGCTGGAAAACAAGCACATTGTGCTAACCGACGTGCCGCCATCGCTGGCCGGACAAATTTGCTGCCGATTTTCCGGCGTGGTGGAACGCAACCGGGCCACCGCTGCCGACCTGGTCGCGGAGTTTGCGCCCAAAACCGGCCTGGACGACATCATTCTAATCGAGCCGTTCAAAGCCCGGGATGTCGCCGAAGCGGTTGACAGCCTGGCCTCGCACGGCACGCTCAATCTGGTTACAAATCATCCGCTTGACGACTCGGTGGCCGTGGATATGAGCAAACTCCACTACCAGCATCTGGCCTTGTTGGGCTGCACCGGCCCCGATTTAGCCGAGGCCTACGGCGTTGAGCGTAACCGGTCTGAACTGCGGCCTGGTGGCGTGGCCTGGGTGATGGGCGCGGGCGGCACTATGGGCCGCATGCACATTCAGCGGGCGCTGCAAATGCCCGGTGGACCGCGGGCTATCATCGCCACCAATCGCGGGCAGGAGCGGCTCAATAATATCATCAACGATTTTTCCGGATTAGCCACAGCCAACGGACGGGAATTGGTGGCCCTCAGTCCCAAACTTGAACCCGACCGGCTGCAATACGAAGTTGACCGGCTAACCGGCGGGCGCGGCTGCGATGACATTGTGGTGATTGTTCCTAACCCCGCGGCGGTTACAGAGGCATTGCCCTTTTTAGCCACCGATGGAATGCTGGTGATTTTTGCCGGGGTGCAGGCAGGAAATCAAATAAAGCTGCCGCTCGACTGGGTACCGATACACGGTGCGCAATTCACCGGCACCAGCGGCTCAACCGTGGCCGACCAGCTTCGAGTGCTTGAGAAAATTCAAAACAATACGCTGTCGGCGGCCCAAACGGTGGCCGCGATCGGCGGGATGACGGCAATGAGCAACGGCTTGCAGGCGGTATTGGAGCAGACCTACCCCGGCAAGATTGTCATCTTTCCCCAATTAACCGACCTGCCGCTGGTAAGCCTGCCCGAACTGGAACAGGGCCTGCCGGACGTTTACCGCCAACTTGGCCCCGGCCCAACCTGGACCGCGCAAGCCGAACGGGTGTTGATTGAACAGTGTTGGCAATAGAAATTTGGAGATGAGGAGATTAGCGATTATCTTAAATCTCCTTATCTTCAATCTCCCAATTACTGTTTTTTGGAGAAACTCAAATGTCACAAGACTATCTAATTGGCGTTGACCTTGGAACCAGCGTGGTAAAAACCTCGCTGTTTGACACCGATGGCCGGGCGCTGGCCGATGCCACCCGCGACGCCCCCTTGAGCCAGCCCGCGCCGGGCAAGGCGGAGCAGCAGGGTGAGGATTTCTTCACGGCTACCCTGGACACGCTCAAAGAAGTTGTTGAAGAAACCGCCATTTCCCCGGCATCTGTTGCCGCCATTACCTTTGACGGGCAAATGGCCGGCGCAATTGCCATCGACCGCGATTGGAACGCGCTCACACCTTGGTACCCCTCGGCGTTGGATAACCGCTACCAAGCCTACATTGAGCCAATGCAGGAGCGCGCAGGCGACAAGCTGGTGAAGCTCAACGGTTCGTTGCCTTTTATGGCTCCCCGCATTTTGTGGTGGAAAAATGAACACCCCGATCTGTACAAACGCATCCACAAAGTGCTGATATTAGCCAACTACGTGGCCGGGCGATTTGCCAATTTATCCGGCGACGATGCTTTTATCGACCCTTCGTACCTGGTCTGGGTTGGTGTCAGCGATACGGCTCAACGTAGCTGGTCGGCAGAATTGGCCGAGATGTACGACATCCCACTGGAAAAACTACCCCGCGTTGTTTCGTCCACCGATGTGGTGGGCCATCTCTCCGCCGAGACTGCCGCTGCTTGCGGACTGGTGCAGGGCATTCCGCTGGTGGCCGGCGCGGGCGATCAAGTGGCTGGCTTTATGGGCGCGGGGCTGGTTAAACCGGGCCAACTGGTCGACGTGGCCGGCACGTTTCCGGTACTGGCTACATCGTTGGATAAATTTTTCGCCGACACCCATCACAATATGCTGCAACCCCTGGCCGGGCCAATTTCTGCCGATCACTGGTACCCGATGATGTACATTAGCGGCGGCGGGCTGACCCACCGCTGGTATCGTGACCAGTTTGGCACGGAAGAAAAAGAGCAAGCCAAAGGTGAAGGCGCATTGGCTTATCGGTTGCTCGACACACAAGCCGCCGATGTACCACCCGGCTCGGAGGGGTTACTGTTTATTCCTCACCTAGTGGGTCGTGCCTGCCCCAGCGACCCGGCCGTGCGCGGCGCCTGGCTGGGCTTCACCTGGACACACAAAAAGTCCCATTTCTACCGGGCCGTGCTTGAATCAATTGCTTATGATTACGCCCAGGCGTTGGCCGTGGTGCGAGAATACATCCCACACGTTCAATTCAGCGAGGTGCGGGTCATTGGCGGCGGGGCCAACAGCAATCTTTGGAACCAAATCAAGGCTGATGTGCTGGGCGTGCCTTACGTTCGTCTGCAGCGAGAAGACATTGCCGCCCTGGGCTGCACCATAATGGGCGGTCACGCGGTGGGTATTTACCCCGATATGGCCGCCACCGCCACGCAATTTGCGCAAACCGTTAGCCGCGTCGAGCCGGAACCGACCCGGCATCACTATTATAGGGATTATGTACAAGCGTATATCCAGGCATTTGACCAGCTAAGAGGCGTTTACCAAACGCTGACCATGCTTCAGGAGTCACCCTTTAAGATTAATGGGAAGGAGGGAGAATAGACGCAAAAATAACCCAATGAACCTTATTTATTAGTTTATTTACAAAACCTATTAAAATGAGGAGAAAATTATGACACGCAAACGATTTATTTCAATAGTCAGTGTGGTTATGGTGCTGACCATATTCCTGGTAGCCTGTGGCCAAACATCTGAACCGGCGGCCCCCACTGATTCCGGCGGCGGCGAGGCCCAATCCGAAGAAGCTGCCCAACCGGCTGCTGAGGAACCGGCAGCGGAAGAAGCCACTGAAGAAGAGGCACCGGCGGCTACCGGTGACGACAGCCTGATCATTGCCGGGGTGGTATTTCAGAGCGATACCTTTATGCAGACCGTTCAAAATGGGATTC
>JBFGLD010000165.1:0-8826 GCA_041576335.1 Anaerolineae bacterium
ATCTCGCGCTTTCCACGGCCTGGCTATGTTGCCCCTGTGTCACTTGCAGCCGAGACAACCGCTCGAAGGCGTGCTCGATGCGGCGATGCCAGGCTTCACGCTGGATGGTGGCCCACTCGTCAAACTCCGGGGCATCAGGCAGAGAGAAACCCTCCAGAAATTCGCCCCGAATGACGACCAGGGTGCTGTGCAACCTCTCCAGCGAACCCTTTTGCCAGACAGAATTAAGCTCCTGGAGATCAAGCTGATGGTCTTGGCTGAAATCAAAGCTGAGTTGCCCCGCTTCAGCGATCATAAATTCGCCCGCCACTGCCAGTGTTTTTCTCACCCGCGCCAGTGAGCTACGCAGGGTCGCCCCACCCTGTTTGGGGCCACTCTCCGGCCACAATAAGGTAATCAGCTTTTCCCGACGATGTTGTCCTCCCTCGGCCACCAAATAGATCAACAAGGCCAACACTTTGCGGCTACGAAATTTGAGCACTTGGCCTTGATACAACACTTGGGGGGCGCCAAGCAAATTTAGATTGAGGGGTTTGGACACATTTTCGCTTGGGTTGGACACGTTTTGGGAACGTCCTTCTGCTAAAGTAAGCCCATCTACAATAAATGTAGACATTATATAAAACTTTTAGTTAAAGGAGAAACAAATCATGTCAACCCAAAATAGTAAAGCAACGTTTGAACGGATTGTGGAGGAAATCTTTAACAACAAGCGGTTGAACCTTATTGACGAGCTTGTGGACCCAGATTTGGTCGATCATAGTGCCCCTCCTGGCTTGCCGCCGGGTATTGACGGCTATCGTTTGAAGTTGGGCGCGTTTACCAATGCCTTTCCTGACCTGCATCTGGCTTACGAACATGTGATTGTCGACGGGGATATGGTCGGAGGGCGATTTACGCTGACCGGGACGCAGCAAGGTGATTTTGGCGGTATCCCAGCCACAGGCAAGCAAATCTCCGTCACCGGCCACGATTTCGCCCGTGTAGTCGATGGTAAGCTGACCGATCACTGGGTCGAGATGGATACCCTGGGGATGATGCAGCAGTTGGGAGTTATCCCCATTCCAGAAGCAGCCTAAGAGAATGCTACACAGAGGTACACCGAGTTTCTCTCAGAAAAAATAATAGTAACTCGACGCATCTCTCTTTACTCAATACAAAACATACTATTTTTTAGGAGACAAAACAATGATTATTTTCCAAGTAGAAGCAAACGTAAAGCCAGATCAAGTGGACACCTTTGAAGATCAAATTGTCAAGACAACGGCTTTGATTGCCCAAAAGGAACCAAATTACACCTTGTATTCATACTTTGATCGAGGCAATTTAACTGCCACCTTTTTTAACATCGCGGCTGACAATGAGGCCTTAGCCAATCATTTTGTCGAGGCAGGCAACGACCCGGAAGGGCAACAACGGCTAATGAGTAGCGTCGAGATCACCTCGGTGAAGTTGTACGGAAATTTGTCGCCGGAACTTAAAGAGAAGCTCAAGCCAATGGGGGCTCAATTTTTCGAGCCCCACAGTGGCATCTTTGATCGGACGATTGCAGTTAAGGAACTCGTCGCTGCGTAACCTCTGGCAACGCCACAAACGAAGCCTGCAACTCATCCTCGGGGATGTGTTTGATGATGATATCCAGGGTGGTGCGGGCTTCGTGGCGTAGGTCGGTAGCGGCCGCTTCATTACCACCGTGTTTTTCTTCAAGATCAGCCAGTATTGCCAAAATCTGTCAGTGAAAACGCCGTTTCTCGTTGTCCTCAGAGACTGCCTTTAGCAAGACGACCCATCCCAATTGGTGTGGGGCCTATGATTTCAGCAAATCAACCAGATTACCACTAAATCAAAAAACCGACTCTAGAAAGCGAGCCGGCCTTTTTGTTGCATTGTTGTTTGGTTCAAAGCACTGCAAAATCAAATGCAAACGTGATATAATCGGCGTGTTTTTTCTCCCAGATGGTCCGACGAGCAGGTTGCTTCGACAAACGCGCTATCTTTCATTTCACCTCAATTAGTCCCTCCGGTATAATACGGCCATCGGTATAAACCGTTATTTTATCGAACAACGCCCACAAAGTGAGGGCTTCCAAATTAGCGGTATAACGCCCGCAATCACCGGACCGCGACGGGTGATTGTCCATTTGAAAACGCCCGGCTTAGCGGCTCCGGTGCATTGCATTGTTATGCCTTTTTCGTCTTGTTGACGCCAAGGCCCGGCTTTTCTTCGCGGACAAGCATGTCCATGAATTTTGCAAATCGCCTCTGCCTGGTTTCGGGTTTCTTCGCACTTGTCAATCCGTACGCGATGACATAACGACTCGATTTATTGAGCGTTTCAAAAAACTGCTTCGCCTTCGGCTTGCTCTCCAGTGCTGCCAGGAAATCCGCTGGCACTTTCATTTCACTTGCCGTATATGCGTTCTCCCACCGGCCGTCCGCTTTGGCGGCACGAACATGCACGAGTCCTGACTCCGTCATACGGCCCTCGCTTATCAAACGCTCCGCATGCTTTCTGTTCCTTGTTGACCAGTTGCTTCGCGCTTTCCTGGGAGTAATTCGCTGGAGATAGGCTTGGTCATCGATTGACTTCTTGACGCCGTCGATCCAGCCCCAGCACAGTGCCTCAATCACGACATCGTCCCAAGTCACGCTCGGAATGCCAGTCTTTTTCTTGAATATCTTCACCCACAACTCACTTTCGGTGGCGTGATTCACCTTGAGCCACCGGCCGAGATCCTTCGGCGTTGCAAAGGTCATGATTCTCGCTGGATCGGGTTCAGGCATAAAACTAGATTCCCTTCGGCATAACGGTTGAGTTGTGCCGATTGCGGGTTAGCGAAGTTACCAACAATGACCAGAACGATTGTGGTCCAAGTTGTGCTCAATTAGCGCCAAGAGTAGCAATTCGGCACGAACGATTTGTTGGGCGGCATTACGAAACTTTACAATGGTTCCAACAAGAACCGAACCAGTTCATTCACAAACAAATCCGGCGCGGTGTCCATCGCGATATGTTGCTGTCCAGGCATAACAGCAATCCTACTGTTTGGCAAGGCTTTGGCTATGGTTTCAGTAGCCGCTTTGAGAACTTGCGGGCTGTCGCCGCCAAGCAAAAGTAACGTGGGGGTATGCAGTGCCTTGAAACGCTCTGCTTTGAATTCATACTCTTCCTCTGCCCGCGATTCCCGTGGTATATTGTGGGCTGATGCTAACCGGGCTTGCCAGGCCGGTAATGATCGAAACTGCTCAAACTCGCGGGGAGGCATCCCTGCAACCTCACGGAAGAGGACAGTCAAAATCCCTTCACGGTCTCCTGCATCTAGCAGCTCTTGGAATCGATTAATGATGCCTTCAGGATAAAGGGATATGCCAGAGATAGGTATAGCCGGCTCGTACAAGACCAGCTTGCTCAGGTTCTGCGTGAGCAACGCACCTTCTAAGGCACAAAGAGCGCCAAAGGAATGCCCCAGTAGATGGACTGGCTCCCCAATGGAATCGACCACTGCTGCAATGTCTTCAAATTCGCGCTCGACTGCATAGCTATCGCCATCATCGCTCTCACCGTAACCTCGCCGGTCAACGGCGTAGACACTAAAGTGCTTCTCCAACGCTGGAAGGATGGGCGTCCAACGCGAGGAAGTAGCGCTCGTACCGTGAACCAGGACCAGTGGTGTCCCCTCCCCACTGCGCCTGTATGCGATAAATGTACCATCACACGAGGCCCCCTTTTCCATTAGTTTCTCCTTGCCTGACCTGATCTAAAAGCCCGATTACCATTAACCACTAAGGGCGGCACAAAAACATGTAATTCTGAGGGCGGGGTGTATCGGCAACGGTGATGTTGCTGAAACCAGCTTCGGTCAACATCTCTCTTGCTACCTGCTCACCCCAGGCAATACCCAAGCCGGGACCACCTGATGCCAGCGATACCGGTACACAATGTAATAAACTCACCCCATAATACAGGGGGGCAAAAGGGTTACCAATATTGCCGTCAATCGTACTATTGAACTTAAATTCGACCATCAAGAAAGCGCCTTCGGGTGTCAGCGCATTACGGATGCGGCTCAGGGCAAACTCAGGGGTGGGTAAGTGGTGGACAGTATCAAAGGCCATAATCAGCTGATAGGGTGGTTCAGTTGGCAAGCTGGTAACGTCCATCACCTCAAAGATGGCGTTCGATAACCCCATGTTCCTGGCCTCCATTTGTGCCTGTTGGATGGCATCTTCGTCCAGGTCATAGCCTACAAAGGTTGAATTGGGGTATTGCCGGGCCAGGACATTGATCGCATGCCCTGTACCACAACCAACATCCAGAACACGTATGCCGTTTGTCATCGCTTCAGTCAAATCAGCAAATCTGCCCAGGAAGCCATCAACCAAATGGTCGTCATATATGCGATGCCAAAAGTCGTCCATAAAATGAGTAAAATCGGGCTGATAGGCGGAGTACGGAATGCCATCACCATCACGAAAGCGTTCGGCGAGGGTCGGTACAAGGCTCCCCAATTGATTGATCAACCGGCTCATTGGGCTGACATTTCGGGCGGTATCGCCCGTCAAAAGGACGGCATGCTCAGCCGGGAGGGAGTACCGCTTGGTATCAGCATCATATTGATATATGCCGCTTGTCGTCATGGCACCCAGCCACTCCCGCACATACCGTTCATGCAGGCCAGTTTTTTCACTCAACTCTTCACTGGTCGCCGCTTCCTGACCGGAGGCTTCGAACAGACCTGTCCGATAGCCAACATCTATCATCTGCGTCAGGATACTACCTGTGTAAACGTCGAGCAACTTCAGACCAAATCGCTTCACATCATCGGGATTCAACATGTTCATCTCCTTTGATAATAGATCATATATACTTACCGACCAGCTAACGCTGCGCTCTGGGAGCACTACCAAGCAGCACCGGCTGGCTTAACCCGTATGCTTTGCCAAAAAGGCCAGGACAGTCGCATTGAAGGCTTGTGGATTCATACCATGCAGGAGATGAGAGGCCCCCTTAATCTGCGCTTGTTCCGCGTTTGGCAAATAGCGCGCCAGCTCTTGACTGACCAGCAAGAACATTTCCGGACTTTGGTCTCCGGTTAGGATGAGGGTTGGCGCTTGAATCGTAGCAGCCTCGTTGCGCGTTATATCTGTAACAATCTCGCTAATTTCAGTAGGTTCAGCGCCGATTAGACGCGCGTTGTCCATAATCCTGTCCCTGGTCGCTGCGGGAAGTTGGTCGAAAAGCCCTTTACCCAGTACGGCATCAACAAAGAGCCGCGCCCCCAGTTTCAGGTCCCCGTTCTGCACTGCCTGTTTCGCTGAAATCGTCATGCTTGCGGATTCAGCAAACAATTCTGTTCCCCCAGGCAAGGCGACAAGCCACGTGGCCAATCCCGGTTCTGCGACCACCAGCGTCCGCACCAATTCAGGGTGTTCGACTGCAAGACGCAGGACAATCTCCGCACCGTATGAACTGCCGACCAGATGAACGCTTCCAAGCTGGAGGGCGAGAATCAAGGCAGCCAAGTCCCCGACCTGAACCACTGTCGAGTTACTATCGGAGATATCATCTATCCAGGCATTCGGATAGTGGTATCGCCGGCTGTAAGCAATCACACGAAATTGTTCGGCGAAAGGCTCTATCTGATACCCCCAGGTCCGCAAATCAGTGGGGCCGCTCCCGTGTACAAAGATGACAGGCGGGCCGTACCCTTGTTCAATATATGCAAGGCTAATGTCACCAGCACGAATTTCCTCGAAGTCATATTGCATTGTTATTTCCTCCGCTAGACAACGATGTACCGCCCAACAATTATTCTACTGACTGTCTAATATTAGACATCGCTCGCTTATGATTCTGGTAACCTGTTGGATCATAGAAAGCTTCTTCAACAATAATCTCCACCGTCGTTGAACGAACATTCCGTTTCGGATTGACCCGGTAACGGACACGGACAAGGCGCGAGCCCTATTTCTTTAACCATTTCTTGGTGCCCGGTGAACCAGGTTGTAACGATTTCATCACCCTTCCTGCTTTACGCTGCCCTTTACTCCGCCTCACTTTGTCTCTGATATTAAATGAAAGGTTATCCGTTTGACCTTACCACATCCCTATGCTAACGTGCTCTCACAACAAAAAACCTGACCGGGCATCACCCGGTCAATGGAAACTATAAAAGACCCCTGGTCGCTAAACCTTCGGAGGGGTCTTTTCATTTTATCATGGTCGAGGGGTGCCGACAAAAGAATTGGGTAACTTGTTAGTTGATCTAAGTCAATGCAAAATCAAAGGCGAATGTTATATAATTGGCGTGTTTTTTCTCCCAGATGGTCCGAGCAGCAGTTCGCTTCTCTTTACCTCTGAAAAAATTAAAACCCGAAGAAATTGTTTCGATCTCTTCGGGTTTGTTGCTTGTTTAGCAGTTTAGTTTAGATCAGAAGTGGCGTAAAAGAAGTTAGAAAGGCCTGATCCCGTGTATAGACCAGACCTTTCCTCTTCAATAAAGGGTGTACGTTGGACAAGTGGCAATTTTGCATCATAGCGACGGCAATAAAGCGACGCATCACTTTAGGCCAGATCAGAGTAAAGCAATGAGAGCAATAATTACGGCTGTAACTGATCCTCCGCTTAGGGCTAAAGCCAGCTTATGGTGGTGAAATGGGCCAATTGCTTTTTGTTGAGAATCATCATCTCCCATATAGCGGTGACCGTACTTGGCCTCGTATTCTCGATGCGTGGCCTGTCCGAGTTGATGGTTGATTATAGGGTTCATTTTATTATCTCCGTTTCAAATAATTGGTAAATTTGTTAATCTGTCAGTAGTTTAACAAGTTGGTGTATTGTCATCGTGATGGCTACCGTCTCATCAGCGTGATTTTTGCTTTTATTGGCGAATTAATTTATGGTGTACGTCCAAAGGAGAGCATCAATTGCTTGAAATCCGATTGTTGGGGCAGTTTGACCTGGCCCTAGATGGCGCAACCGTAGAAATTTCCTCGCGACCGGCACAGGCGCTCCTTGCCTATCTGGCTCTTAACGCTGGCAAATCCCAGCGGCGCGAGATGCTTGCCGGCCTTATCTGGCCCGAAGCGGTCGAAGATAATGCTCGCACCTATCTGCGCCAGGCCTTGTGGCGGATTCACAAAGCTATTGGCGATAGTTATCTTCTCGCTGACCGGATGACGATTTCATTCGGCGCAGCCGCAGAATTCTGGCTGGATGTGACTGTTCTGGAGTCGAAGCCAGCAGAGGGGTGGACAGCCGATAGCCTAATCACCGCCGTTTCCGTCTACGAAGGAGAGTTACTGCCCGGATTTTATGATGATTGGGTTATGCTTGAGCGGGAGCGGTTTGCAGGGATGGTCAACCGACGGATGGACACCTTGCTCAATAAACTGATGGCTAACTCCCACTGGGAAAATTTACTGGTCTGGGGAGAGCGATGGATCGCTATGGGTGGAGCGCCTGAACCCGCCTACAGAGCGTTGATGAGGTCTCATGCTGCTTTAGGGAATTTGACCAGTATGTCGGCCGTGTACCGGCGTTGTGTCGAGGCCCTGCAAGCAGAGCTTGGCGTAGAGCCTTCGGAGGAAACACAAACCCTGTTTCGACGCCTCAGTCAGGGCAATGTGCCGGATTTAGCAACAGAAACGAAGGCCGAGATTCCTCCTATACCGGCAAAGCAAAAGGCCTTACCTGCCTTTCTTAGCCCAGAAAGACCGTCGGCCTCATTACCACAAGAACCCTTCGTTGGTCGCGAAAAGGAGTTGGCTACCCTCGACCAATATCTGCAGCAGGCGCAGCAAGGCCGTGGCGGAGTTGTCTTCGTTACTGGCGAAGCAGGCCAAGGTAAAACAACCCTGCTCCGTGAATTCGTCCGCCGGGCACAGGTTGCTTTTCCAGACCTTATTGTGGCCAGTGGTGCCTGCCCTGTCTATACGCCTATTTGCGCACCGTATGGGATCTTTCGCGACGTGCTGAAGATGTTTACCGGAGATCTTGAGGCTGCGTGGTCAGCTGGGGACATCAGTCGCGATCAGGCCCTGCGCTTGTGGCATCTGCTGCCTGAAGTGATCGATAATCTGCTACAGTATGGCCCGCATTTATTAGGATCCCTGGTTTCTGTCGAGGGGCTGATCGCTCGAGCAAAGTCTGTTTCTGTTGGGTCAGGGCAGATGGAACGCCTCAATACTTTTGCCGCCCGTTTAGGTGACAGCAGCAGTCGACTTTCAGAGCAAGATGACCTGTTTGCTCAATATGCTGATTTTTTAATCGCCTTATCTAACCGGCAGCCACTTTTGCTGATCTTGGATGACCTACATTGGGCCGATCCCTCTTCAATTGGCCTTCTCGCCCACCTGGGCCATCGGTTGTCAGAGGGTGCCCTTCTACTTGCCGGCGCTTACCGCCCTGAAGATGTGAATCAGGGGAGGGACGAAGAGAAACATCCGTTAGTGCCGGTGCTAGCCGAGTATAAGCGCCGCTTTGGCCAGATAGTGGTTGCGCTTGATGAATCCGAGGCGGATGGGGGGCGATCATTTATTGATGATCTATTGGATAATGAAGCAAACGCCCTGGATGAAACGTTCCGCCAAGCTTTAACGAGGCACACCCATGGACATCCTTTGTTTACGGTAGAACTGCTGCGTGAGATGCAGCAGCGGGGAGCGCTACTGCGAGACGACGCAGGGAAATGGGTCTTGGGACCAAATTTTAATTGGGATGTCGTACCACCTCGTGTGGAAGGGGTGATCGAGTCGCGCCTCAGCCATTTGGATCAATCGCTTCGCCAATGGTTGGACCTAGCTAGCGTTGAGGGAGAGGCATTC
>JBFGLD010000166.1:0-8789 GCA_041576335.1 Anaerolineae bacterium
AAAGCCGTTCTCCAGCCGGGAGTACCACTGGTGCAGTAAATCTAGCGTTGGAACAACCACCAGCGTGCTGACCGCGCAGGCGGCGATGGCTTGTAGGGCCAGAAAGGTTTTGCCGGCGCCGGTGGGCAGTACCACGCTGCCCCAGCGGTCTGCTTCGAGCCAGGCCCGGAGTGCTTCGACCTGGTAAGGGTGCGGTTCGCGGTCATCGCGCAGGCTGAGGCTTAGATCCTGCCAGCGGGGGATGGTGTTGCGGATGCCCTGTTGCTTGAGCCATGACCGCAGGCTGCGGTAATGAACCGCCGGGCAGCGCCATTTGGCGTCGACCCACCGCAAGGATTCAGGCGGAGTGATGCTTTCGGCTACGTTGTTTAAGACAATAGTTCCGCCCAAGAAGTAGGCGGTCGGAAGCTGGGTCCCATCCCCCATTTTTTATGCCTGTTCAGGTTTGTGGCCCAAACATTCTGTGTTGGGCCGGTACGCTCAACAAATTGAGCCCGAACCAATGCACCCGGTCAAGCTCGCTGCACTAGCCGGTCTCGTTTGCGAGCCTAGCTGCCGACTCTGCCGGCCCGGTGATTCTCTCAAAACTATTCTATTGAACTTAGCTTATTTTCCAAGTTTCGAGATGACCATCCGGCAGATCGAAATTCTGCAATGAAGTTCTCTTACTTCTTCTCGAACCGAACCAACAGCTTGCCTTCAAACATCTGATAGTTAGTCACTTCATAATAGGCCAGGAACTTGGGTAAAAATAAGTTACGCCGGCGGTTTTTGGCCTGAATAATTAATTCATCGTTATTTTGCCGCACCGAAACATCGCCGTCCTCCAAAAAGGGCAGCCGAATCGTCAAGAGGTAACCGCGGTCTTGCTCGATAAACTGATACGGCTTCTCGTCAAACAGCAGCCGGCGCGGGTCTTCATCCGCATAAAGCTGCCGGGCAATTTCACCCAGGCGCTCCAGGCCGAAAACTTCGTGGCCCAGGTGAGGCACCTGAAAGATCGGCAGGGGGTTGAAGGTGTCCTCGATCTCTTCCAGGTAGCGCTGCTGCGACTCCAGATATTCGCGGAGCACGGTACTTGACATAGCGCTGGGTAGAATCCGGTTGACGACGACGGCATCGACCGGATAGCCGTAGAGTTGCAGATAGGTGTAAGCCCGGAGCGCCTCCCGGATAACCATACGTTCCGGATTAACGACCAAGCGCATCGAGCAGATCATGGGGTCGCTCAGCAGTTCCTGAATCTGCAACAATTTCGTGTAGAAAGTCTCCAGCTCCTGCAGGCCTTTGTCCAGGGGAATGCCGGTTGTGCGGCGGACTACCGTGCCCAGCGAGTTGCGGGCCAACTTCTGCACCGGCACGGCCCGGGTGAGCCACCATTGGCTGACCTGAGGTAGGGTCAGGTGCTTCAGTGTTTCGCCGGTTGGCGCGCTGTCAATCACAATCAGGTCATAATCCCCACGGCGATAAAACAGCTCGAGCCACAGAAAGGCAGCCGTTTCCTCCATACCCGGCAGCACGGCCATTTCCTCGGCCAGGGCCCGGTCCATACCGCGCCATTTGAAGATACTGAGCATCAACTCCCGCATGTTGCGCCAATATTTTTTTATTGAATAATAGACGTCAAGCTCTTGTCCAAATAGGTTCGGAACAATTTCCTTAGGTTCCGGGCCGAGGGGTTGGTCTAACGCGTCGGCCAGGCTGTGGGCCGGATCGGTCGACATGACCAATGTATTATAGCCAAGTTCAGCCGCTTTAAGAGCCGTCGCCGCCGAGATGGTTGTTTTACCCACGCCCCCTTTGCCGGTAAAAAGCACGATACGCGTTTTTGTCACGTGTGATTCCCTTTCTAATTGAGTAGCAAGCAAGATTCTACTGCAAAGGTGCTGATTGTCAATGGTAGGTGTGGTATAATCACCCGGAAATCACACGTAAGGAGTTTAATGAGGCTAATGAAAAAATTGTGGCGGCTCATCATCGAAGGTGTCTCCATTCTGGTAAACAGGCTGAGAACCCAGGGTCTGAAAACCACGCTCATGTGGGTTTATGGCCGCGGCCTGCCGTTTCTGACCGGAATTCCCACGATGCAGTTTAGCCGAATTACGCCCCAGATCTATGTCGGGCCCCAATATAATGCAGCCGGTAAGCGCAAGCTTGTGCTCTGTGGGATTAACGCAGGTGTCAACATGCGCGGCGAGTTTGACGACGCGGCCCACGGCTTAGCCTTAGAGAAATACTGTCACCTGCCTACAGTTGATGATACCGCTCCGACCTTAGAGCACATAAGAAAGGGAATTGACTTCATTCGTGAGGTTGTTAATGATGGGGGCAAGGTCTACATTCACTGCGCCGGCGGCATTGGCCGCGCCCCGACCATAGCCGCCGCTTATTTTATGAGCCGGGGGTATACGCTCGAGGAGGCAATCGCCTTGATCAAAAAAGCGCGCCCCTTTATCAACATTATGCCGCCGCAAATGGAGCAGCTGAAGCGGTTTGAAGCTATTCTGGAGGAGAGTTCCTGATGATACTTGCCCAACGCCTGGCCCTCTGGGGCGACAAGCTGCGCGACATTTCGGCTCGTGGCCTAAGATTTTGCACGAATATTTATGACCGCGAGAATTATCACGAGCTGCAAAGCATGGCCCTTGAAATGCACTCCGCGGCAACCAACACCCCGCTCGAAGAACTTGAACCGCTGCGCACATCGGTCTTCGCCCGACCATCGCCCGTAGCTACGGGTGATGCAGCTATCATCGATGACGCGGGGCGTATATTGTTAATTCGGCGAGCGGATAATCGACAGTGGGCCATGCCCGGTGGTCTGCTCGCCGTGGGCGAGACTCCGGCGGAAGGGGTGGTACGCGAAGCCTTTGAGGAAACGGGCGTGCGCTGCGAGCCGGTCGCTTTGGCCGCGATCCACGACTCGCGGCGCTGCGGTACCGTCTCAGCCCACCAGTTGTACCAAATTCTCTTGTTGTGCCGCCCGCTGGATGGCGGCCAAGCCACCGGGCCAACGCCCCATCCTGCGGAGGTGCTGGAAACCGGCTGGTTCATCGAGGACGGGCTGCCCGGCGATCTCGATCCGGGCCACGTGACCCGCATCCCCGAAGCTTTTCGCGTCTGGCGCGGTGATCGTCGCCCTTATTTTGATTAATAGTCAGCCTTACTTTGGGCTCCGAATTATCCCCGCTTTACCAACTCCCGCGTCTCCGGTTTGGCCACCCACTCACTCCACGAGCCGGCATACAGCCGAGCCCCATCTAGGCCGGCACGAGCCATAGCCAGCAAATTGTGAGCAGCTGTTACCCCGGAGCCGCAATAGACCACTGCCTGTTCGGGCGGCGTGTTGTCAAGCAGCCCGTTATAGTGGGTGCGGAGCGCCTCAACCGGCAGGAAACGACCGTCAAGGCCAAGGTTTTGGGCATAGGGTGCCGAAATTGCGCCCGGAATGTGACCGGCGATGGGGTCGAGCGTTTCGTTCTCGCCGCGAAAGCGCTCGGCGCTGCGTGCGTCCAGCAGACACCAGTCCGGATCTTGATGGCGCCTCAACACCTGCGGTGTATCCAGGATCAACTCGGGCCGAGGCTGAGGGGTAAAGGTGCGGGCCGGGCGGACGACGACCTCGCTCCGGGTAGGGAAACCCTGCCGCTGCCACAGCTGCCAGCCCCCGTCGAGCACGGCCACGCCGGCGTGCCCCAGCCAGCGCAGCATCCACCACAGCCGGGCGGCGATGGCTCCACCCATATCATCGTAAGCTACCACCTGCACCTGCGAGTCGATGCCCCAATGAGACAGGGTTTTAGCAACTACGTTGACTGCCGGCAGCGGATGGCGCCCCGTTTGACCCGGAATGATGGGCCCCGAGAGGTCCTCATCTAAATGGGCATACAGCGCACCGGGAATATGACTCTGTTGATAAGCCCGGCGCCCCTGCTCGGTGTCGGACAGAGTAAAACGACAGTCGACGATGGCCCAGTCACGGTCATCAAGATGCCGGCTCAGTTCGGCACAAGTCATAAGGGTTGTGTATAACATTGGTTTTCCTTTCTTGTCTCAATTCAAAAATGTGCTAATATTCTATAAATTTACCAAAGCCTGGCAATTTGAAAGAGGTCTTTGCTGATGCAGCACTCCCGTTCGCATGACCCCCTCCGGCCTCACGCCCACGACCCGAATCCAAACCCTCCTTCGATAGATCCCTCCTTCGTGCTCACCCGTCCGGATGGAACTGAAACAATCCTGGCGGTGTTCGATTTGCAGGCGCTGCCTCAGACAACGGTCTCTAACTGCACCATTGTCAGCACCGGGCATGGAACCTCCGGACCGTTTACGTTTACGGGAGTCAGGCTGCTTGACTTATTACAGAGCCGGGTGCCGGCGGAACAACCTTGGTCTCAAGTGGAAGTCATCAGTGCCGATGGGTTTGGCAATCGAGTGCTGGCCGCTGAATTGTTTAATCCTGACCCGGCAGGTCCGATTTTGCTGGCTTATATGATCGACGGCAAACCTATGACCCGGACGCAGGGTTTGGTACGGATGATTGCCCCGGTCGAAAAAGATGATGCCTTGCGCCAGGTCAAGTGGGTCGGGCGTCTCATTGTAAGGGAAGGCGAATCATGAGCAATCAAGACTATCTTTTTGTTTATGGCACGTTGCGTCGAGGCTTTAGCCATCGTATGGCCAATGTGCTGGCCCAGGATGCTGAATTTGTCGGTCTCGGTACAGTTCAGGGCAGACTGTACGATTTGGGGAGCTATCCCGGGGTCACCCTGTCCTTACGAACCACCGATAATGTGCTTGGTGACGTGTACAAACTGCGAAGCCGAAACCAAACCCTGGCCCGGTTGGATCGCTATGAGGGCTACGATCCCGCTCGACCAACCCGGTCCCTCTACGTGCGCAAATCCGTTCCGATTTCGATGACAGACGGCCGGTCGATTCAAGCCTGGGTCTATCTCTACAATCGTCCGGTCCAGGGCTGCGAGCTCATCGAGTCGGGCGATTATCTCCAATACCTTGACGTTGGACGTTATCAAACTGCCGGACGATAATCCTGGTTTACCCTTAATATTCCTCGTGCGTATGATTTGGCTGGAGACGGTTTGCCTGGTGCCAAATTTAGGACAGATTACCCAGTTGCTCCTTGAAGGAAAATTCAGCCGGTAACGTATAAGCAGTTAAGGAAGCCGGTTGGATTAACAATACAAGGAGCAGCCATGACCATCACGACCACGACTCACCTGGATAATTACAACCTCGAAGTGGAACTCAGCCGAAATGGATGGTCTATTGTCTACTGGGGCCGGCGCAAAACGGATGGGGCGGTTGTCACCGTCAAAGTGGTTGCTCCCTTATTTGGTACCGACGAGTATTTTGTACGGCGCTTCAAATACACCGCCCAGCAGTGCGCCCAATTAGAGCATCCGAACATCCTCCGCACTTACGAGGCTGAGGAAGAGGCGGGGCAACTGTACCTCGTTCAGGATTTTGTCGAGGTCCGTACGATGGCCCAGGTTATTGAGGCGGAAGGGCCTTTTTCTCCCCAGCGTACACAGTTTATTGCCGCTCAAATTGCTTCGGCGCTAGACTATGCCCACCAAAAATCGATCACTCATGGCGACCTTTCAGCCCAGCATATCTATCTTGGCTCAAATGATCACGTTTGGCTAACGGACTTTGGCCAGAGCCAAATTTTGTTTGGTACGAATTTAGCCGAGTCCGGCTTGGTCGGCAGTTCCTGTGAAACGCTTGCCCCGGAGCGCGCGCGCGGTGAAGGCCCATCCCGCCAGGCCGACCTTTATTCGTTGGGGGTGCTCTGTTACCAGATGCTGGCCGGGCGTTTGCCCTTCTCCGGCCCATCGTCGACGGTATTGCACGCCCAGGCTTACAGGCAGCCGCGTCCCCTCCATCGGGTGAACCCCGGCATTTCGGTGGCTTTGAGTGAAGCTGTGGGTCGGATGCTCTCTAAAAATCCGGAGTTGCGCTTTAACACTGCCGCCGAGTTTGCCCGGGCTTTGGCAGTGGCCGGACAGCCTACCAGGTCGCTACGCTCGTTCGATAACCTGCTGCCGTTAGAAGAGCGTGAGCGACGAAGAGCAGGGGCCGGACGCAGACTGTTATACTATTTTGTCGGCCTGGTAGGCATCGGTGTGGTTTCAATTTTATCGTTGTGGACAGGTTACGAGCTGGGCCTCAAACATGCGGCCCCGGAGCCGTCGTTAGTCCAACGCATTGTAGACCCGGCTGGCGAAACGCTGCAAGTCATTACAGACTCTGGCAGGCCGAATGATCTGCACGTACCGGCTGCGACCTCAACGCCAGTGCCCCAGGCCGCTGTGGCAACGAGCCCAAAACAGCCTGACACATTTTCTGACCGCCTCAAAGCTACCCCCGGCCAACCGACCTCCGCCCGCCCTACCCCAACCACGAGGCCAACAAGCACCCCGACGGCAGGACCCACGCTCGTTACTTTAGACCCCTTACCCGTCTCCAATGTGGTCGCTGCGCCGGTCACCTTACCGTCCGCCATTCCGGTGGGGCAAGGAAGGTTCGTATTTCACAACCCGACGGGGCACGACCTGGTTGTTGACCTGACGGGCAGCTCCATTGCCACGGAGGTGGTGCCACCTTACCAGGACCATGAATTTTTCCTCAAACCGGGTCCATATCAATATATCATCCACACACCAACAGGAAAACACTTAGCCGCCAAAGTCGGTACGTTTGATTTGGCCGTTGGGCAGACTATCGAAACCGATTATCACAGCCGGCACGATGCGACGATCGTGCAAAATTGATAAGGCCAATCCTCATCGATCCCCACTAAATTCGATCAGGCTGACAAAGCCGTGTCCGCAGCCCGATCAAATCCGTAGGGTGTACTTACCCGGTCCGTAGTTTCTACGGATCGATTACCCTCTCAAAATCCGAATATTTTACGCTTCAAATTGTGCCCTTATCAATATATACTAAGGGCATATTTGTTTGTACGGTTCATTAATAACCAGTCAACGCAGCTGTCTGATAGGGATTGTCTCTGCCTTTTTCATCACCTAGTGCGCTCTCGAACTTGTCTTTACCGGGAAAGGAATACCCAAATGACTATCTACCGCATTACGATAGAAATCCCAGAAGTTCGATTTACCAGACCCGCCGTTAAAATTCCCAACCTCTCCAAAAAAGAACTGTCCAAAATCATTGGACCGGCGGTTAGACTCGCAGTACAATTCACTGCTTTGACTTTATCAATCGTGGTCGGGGCCAACACGCCTCGCCTTATCGACCAATTTGTCCGGTACTTTATGCTCTGGTAAGAGCGCCAGCCAAGCTTAATAATACTCTGTTAGACTTCATCTCGTTCGTTTCTCCATTGCTCAAAGCTGACAGAAATGCCTCGTTTTTGACGAGGCATTTCTACTATTGGAGATATCTCCATCGGGTTAAATGAAAAGACCGGTCCGTCCAAGCAAGTCAGCCAACCCTGGCCCACCTCACAACTACCGCACAGGCCGATGCCGCAGCGCATGTGCGCTTCCCAGGCAAGTTGAAACGGGATAGCTTCTCGCCGGCACAGCCTGGCCACAGCCACCAGCATGGCCGTAGGCCCGCATGCATACACCCGCTGGGGTTTTGTATCGCAATTGGCACAAAGCAGCGACATGGCGTCGGTCACGCGCCCTTGCTGCCCGGTTGAGCCATCTTCGGTTGTCAGCCGTAGGGAGATGTTCAAGGCGCTAAATGCGTCGACGAACAGCAAGTTGGGCGTGCTGCTTGCCCCAATAATCATCGAGACGTGATGTTGTTTTCGTATAGCCAATTTTGCTAGAAAAAGCAGGGGCGCGACTCCATAGCCGCCGCCAACTTGCAATATTTTTTGAGGGGGCTCAGTCTGCGCCGGTAACCGAAATCCTAGACCCAACGGGCCGCGTACCCACAGCCGATCGCCGATGCGCAACTGATGGACGGCTTTGGTGAAACGCCCAACGGCAGCGATGGTCAGGCGAATAGGGTCGGCCGCGGCCAGACTAAACGGTTTTTCATCCAGCCCCGGCAACCAGACCATCACAAATTGGCCAGGCGCGGCAGGAAGGGAGCCGTCCAGTTCCAATGTTTTGGTGTAGGAATTTTCGATTTTGATGTCTTTTATTTTAAGAGCTTGTGGCGAGTCAGCTTGGATCATCGTATTGGTCACTGCGTTTTCGCATGTCGTCGTACGAAGCCCTTCGACCTAAGTTTTGGTTTGCCTGCGGCGGGGCCGCGCAATGGAAAAATCATGCTTTACCCAATACTGCTGCCAGCAGGGCCATTCGAATATACATCCCATTCTTGACCTGGCGGAAATAGGCGGCACGCGGATCGGAGTCGACCGCGTAGTGAATTTCCCCGACGCGAGGCAGGGGGTGCATCACAATCATCTCTTGCTTGGCCTGGGTCATAATCTCCGGGGTGATTTCGTAGTGGTCCTTAACTTCCTCGTATTGAGCCAAATCGGCGAAGCGCTCTTTTTGAACGCGCGTCACGTATAATACATCCGCATTACCGATGACGTCGACCACGTCGTAGGTTTCGCGGACGTCGATCCCGGCATCGATGACTTGGTTCATCAGTGTCATTGGCAGGCGTAGAATTTCGGGGGAAACGAAGCGTAGGCTTACGTCATACTGGGTCAGCAAGCGGGTCAAATGCATCTGGAAGAGGCGATCCTGGGCCGTCACGAAGCCTTGGGCCATGAGAGCATCGGGCAGGTTCTGAGCGTAGAGATAAGCCATGCCCTTTTCATCCCGCTTTAT
>JBFGLD010000167.1:0-8723 GCA_041576335.1 Anaerolineae bacterium
CCATTAAGTTGAGAAAGACAAACTGCGGCTTTGAGCCGGCCTGAGCAATTTTTAGATACTGGTACACATCTCGGATGCTATTGGCCGTATGCCCTTTAAAGTTGGCCAGTTTTGACCACAAGGGCACGACTTTTGGGTGAAGAGAGAGTTTGAACAGTAGGTCCGAATGGGCAAACGCGTTTTGAATCGGATACGAGAGTTTTCGCAACTGCTGGGTATAGCTCTCCCACAGCTTGCTAAGTGGTTTTGGCAGCCTGTTAGAACTTCTGGGAACAGAGGGCACGGCCCCGCAGTAGTTATAAAACGTGTCGAAACCGCGTTTGAGACCATTGTTCAAAACGCCAACCAGGGGATTATTGCAGAAACCGGTTGTTTTGTATCCGTTGATCGTCAGGAGTTTGGCCAACGTATCGAAACGGCGATCCAGCATCCCGTGCACTTGTAACATCTGATGGGTGGTGGGGTATTCGCCGGTGAATAGGGATGCGTGAACCGGGGTTGTCCATTGCGCCGGCGAAATGGCATTGTCAAAAATAGCCGCGCGGTGAGCAAAGTCATCAATGTTGGGTGAGGTTTTTCGATGGTGGCCATATAGGGACAAACGGTCACGGCGGTGTGTGTCTAGTACGATCAATACAATATGGGGCTGTTTTCTTTGTGGCATTGCGTAATCGAGTCTCTTATGTGTTCACTGTGGGCGCAGTATCCTGTGCCTGCCCGACTCAATTTATCGCCGGGCGGGGCGGCGCCGTTTGGGCGGAATCGCCGGATGGGTTTCGGGCGTGGTCGCCCAGGCTGGGTTTTGGCGACGATAAAAGATTAGGCCGAGCCCAACTAGAATCAAGATAAGGCTAATAATTTGTGCCGTTGGAATCCCTGAAATGGCCCAGGCGTCGGGGCGCTGCGATTCGATGAGGAGACGCCCAACCGGATACCAGATCAAGTAGAGAGATAATATATCACCATCCAACAACTTACCGGCATATTTCCGCCCGATCCACATTAATAGCACAAAGCCAATGACGTTCCAAATCGACTCGTATAGAAACAGAGGATGAAACGCGGTGTCCAGGGGGTATTGGGTCAAGTCGTTGAAGGGAGGAATGCGCTGGTTAACATTTGTAATCGTAATTCCCCACGGCAGGTCGGTCGGCGGACCGTAAAGTTCTTGATTAAAAAAGTTGCCCCAGCGGCCAATGGCCTGGGCCAACAGCATGCCGGGGGCGATAATGTCGAGCCAGCGCCAAAAGTTTAGCTTGTGCCGGTAGGTGTAGATCATGACTGCCAATATACCGCCAAAAATGGCCCCAAAAATGCCGATACCGCCTTCCCAAATCAGCAAAGCACTGGGGAAGGGTACCGCTACGCCAAAGATCGTTAGAGTCACGAAGGGCTGTTCGATAAAATAATAGCTAAAACCACGACTGGCACCGGCCGGCGTTGACAATACGTGGTATAGGCGAGCGCCAAGAATACCAAAAATAAGAACCCAGATCAGCAGGTTCCAAACATGGTCCGGATTTTCTTTGCGGCGTTGTGCTTCAATAGTTGCTATAAACGCAGCGGACAGAACGCCGCTAACAATAAGGAGGCCGTACCAGCGGATGAGAAACGGCCCGGCCTGTATTAGGATTGGGTCACTTGGAGACGGCATTTCTTCTCCTCACAGAACAGCCGGCAGCCCGGAGGCTTGCCCGGCTGAACAAGGGGGTGTCCCGCCACTTCGTTTTTCATTAGCGGTAGCGTACGCTGCACGCCCAAGACGATTTCTCATAAAAAATAGCCTGACAGCATTGGTAGTATTATAGCACAGATAATACTGGACACAATACACGATCTAATTTTATACTAACCGTCTTGAGCATTCTGTAAAATTTTATACATCATAGTTCCGCTTCGACAATGTCAAACTAATAAACACCCTAGGGGCAAAGGAACTCTTAATTTAATTTGTAATGAAAGGAATATAACATTGATTAAACCATTACCGGCTAAAAAACTTAGGAAAATCTGCGATCCCCAGCAATTGGGCTGCGGTACCAGCGCGGAAATGTACATCTTGAAAACAATCATCGGCCAGAAGCGAGCGGTGCGAGCCCTCCAGTTTGGCCTTGGTATTAAGAATGCCGGCTACAATATCTACGTGGCGGGTCCGCGTGGTACAGGTAGAACCACGGCCATCGAACACTTTTTGGAGGCCGTGGCCCGGGATCAACCGGTGCCCGGCGACTGGGGTTATGTTAATAATTTCTCGGACTCGTACCGGCCTAATGCCCTCCACCTGCCTCCAGGGCAGGCTAAGCTGCTGCAAACGGATATGAAGAACTTAATCGAGGAAGTTCAACAAGAAATTCGTAATGCGTTTGCCAGCGAAGAATATGCAGCCCGGCGCAAAAAGATGGCTGAAACGTTTCAACAGCGCCGTGATGAAATCTTTAAAGCTCTTGACCGCCAGGCCCGCGAGGCCGGGTTTTTGATCCAGGTTAGCCCAATTGGATTGATGACCATCCCTGTACGGGAGGGTAAACCGCTCAGTGAGGAAGAGTTTTTGACCCTGACTGAGGAAGAAAGGGACGTAATTGTCGAGAAACAGAAGCCGCTTCAAGCCGAGCTGCAAACGGCGCTCAGGCAAGCCAAAAGTCTGGATAGAGAGGCAACCGAGGCGATCCGGCGGTTGGATCAAGAGGTGGCCCGCTTTGCGCTCAGCCTGCTGATCGATGAACTGCAAGAGAAATATCGCCAGGTTGCGGAAGTTGTCCCTTATTTGGATGAAGTTCAGAATGATATTCTGGCCAATCTGGCCGATTTTAGAGAAGAACCTGATGACGACCAGTCGGCACAAGCGATGCCGAAAGGGGCAAGAAGATCGCCCTTTAGAAAGTATCAGGTCAATGTGCTGGTCGATAACGGTCAGCGACAGGGCGCACCGGTGGTCGTGGAACTTAACCCGACCTACATTAATCTATTTGGACGGATTGAGCAGGAGGCTCAATTTGGTACGCTAATCACCGACTTTACCATCATCCGTGAAGGTTCGCTCCACCGGGCAAACGGCGGCTATTTGGTTCTGCCCATCGACGAAGTACTGCGCAACCCATTTGCCTGGGACAGCCTCAAACGGGCACTCAGGAACCAAGAAATCGTAATTGAGGATGCGACCGAAAAATATGGCCTACTGAGCACTAAAGGGCTGCGACCTGAGCCGGTGCCCTTAGATATTAAAGTCATCCTGCTTGGCCAACCGCAGCTCTACTATCTTTTACACAATTACGACGAAGATTTTAGCGAACTTTTCAAAGTAAAAGCAGACTTTGACACAGAAATGGCTCGAACCGATAAGAATATGAGGGATTATGCCGCTTTCGTCTGTACCCTGTGCGAAACGGAGGGCTTGAAGCACCTGGATAGCTCAGCCCTGGCCACGGTGGTTGAACATGGATCTAGGCTGGCCGGCGACCAGGAGAGACTTAGCACCCGGTTTGGCGAAATTGCCGATTTCATCCGCGAGGCCAACTATTATGCTGGTCAGGAAGACGCCCCGCTGGTCACCGCGGCACATATTAAACGTGCGATCGAAGAGAGATTCTACCGGTCAAACCTGATCCAAGAAAAAAGCCGTGAGTTGATTGCCCAAAACACCATCATGATTGATGTTGATGGAACCAAGGTCGGGCAGGTTAATGGTCTGTCGGTTATCGACCTGGGGGACATTGCCTTTGGCCGGCCCACCCGGATTACGGCCAGCATTGCCCTGGGCCGGGAAGGGCTGGTCGACATCGAGCGGGAGGCCAAGCTAGGAGGACCCATTCACACGAAGGGGGTTATGATCCTGTCCGGCTATCTGGCCGAACGGTATGCTCAGGACAAGCCACTCAGCCTCTCGGCCCGGCTAGTGTTTGAACAAAGCTACTCCGGTGTGGAGGGCGACAGTGCCTCCAGCACTGAGCTGTATGCATTGCTCTCGGCCCTGTCCGAATTACCTGTTAAGCAAAGCATTGCCGTGACCGGTTCGGTCAATCAGAAAGGCGAGGTTCAGGCCATTGGCGGCGTTAATGAAAAAATTGAAGGCTTCTTCGAGATTTGCCAGCTTAGCGGGCTAACGGGGCAGCAGGGGGCTCTAATTCCTGCCAGCAACGTCAGGCATCTGATGCTTAAGGATGCGGTCGTAGATGCTGTCAAGGCGGGTAAATTTAACATATGGCCCGTACAGACCATTGACGAGGGTATCGAAATCTTATCCGGCGTCAAGGCAGGGCAGCGGCAAGCAGATGGGACGTTTGAGGCGGACAGCGTCAACGATCGGGTGGATAAACGCCTGCAAGAGTTAGCCAGGATTATGAAGTCCTTCGCCTCAGATGATGGCACAGGATCAGCTCATGAGTCGTAGGAGCTTTCGCTAATAAAATTGAAATTTCCGGCGCCCATTAAAAATCGGCTCCCACCGGTCTTAGGCGTCAACCGCCAATATCCCGCATGTCGCTCGACGTGATTTGCGCTATGCTTGCCAGGGCGCATAATGAAACAAGCGTTACCGAATCAAATTAAATATTTTTGACGAAGGAGGCAATAAACGAACAATGCAAGATTTCGAAAAGTTGGGCGTGTTCTATATGGGGCGCAAGTACGAAATGGCGTCCAAAAAGCTCACCGATGAGCTCGTACTCTACGACTCTAAAGACTTAATCACCCATGCGATTTGCGTGGGCATGACGGGGAGCGGCAAAACCGGCCTGTGCATCGATCTCATCGAAGAGGCGGCCATCGACCGCGTGCCGGTCCTGCTGATCGACCCCAAGGGCGATCTTGGAAACCTATTGTTGACTTTTCCCCAATTAAGGGGTGAGGATTTTTTGCCCTGGGTTAATCAAAGTGATGCCCGGCAAAAAGGGCTGTCGCCGCAGGACTATGCCAACCAGCAGGCCGAATTATGGAAAAATGGCCTGGCCGACTGGGGGCAGAACGGCGATCGGATCCGGCGACTGCGCGAGTCCGCCGATTTTCTCATTTACACGCCGGGCAGTAATGCCGGCATCCCGGTATCGATCCTCAAATCTTTTGCCGCACCCGAGCCCGCCGTGCTCGAAGACAACGAGCTGCTGGGCGATCGGATCAGCGCCACGGCCACGAGCTTGTTAGGCCTGCTTGGAATTCAGGCCGATCCGATTCAAAGTCGGGAACATATTCTCCTGTCCACCATTTTGGACTCAGCCTGGCGGCAAGGCCGGGATTTGGATTTGGCCAGTCTCATTCAGCAGGTACAAACCCCGCCGGTCACCAAGATTGGCGTTCTGGACCTCGAGGCGTTTTACCCGGCCAAAGATCGCTTTAGCCTGGTGATGGCGCTAAACAACCTGCTGGCTTCGCCCAGCTTTAGCGCCTGGTTGGAAGGCGAAGCATTAGACATCCACCAGATCTTATACACACCCGGCGGCAAGCCGCGGGTGGCTATCTTTTCAATCGCACATCTGAGTGACGCCGAGCGAATGTTTTTTGTATCGCTCTTACTCAACCAGGTTTTGGGCTGGATGCGGACCCAGTCCGGTACCACGAGCCTGCGGGCAATTGTCTATATGGATGAAATTTTTGGCTACCTGCCGCCTGTGGGTAATCCCCCCTCGAAGCTGCCGCTGCTCACGATGTTGAAGCAGGCCCGGGCCTTTGGCGTGGGGCTGGTGCTGGCGACTCAAAACCCGGTTGACCTTGACTACAAAGCGCTTTCTAACGCCGGCACCTGGTTTATTGGCCGCCTGCAGACGGAGCGCGACAAAGCCCGCTTGCTGGATGGCTTGGAGGGTGCCGCAGCCGGCACCGGGACCAAATTCGACCGGCAAAGTATGGAACAAATCATAGCCGGACTCGGCAAGCGCGTCTTTTTAATGAACAATGCCCATGAAGACGAGCCGGTGATTTTTCAAACCCGCTGGGCGATGTCATATTTACGGGGCCCGCTGAGCCGTGACCAAATCAAGGAATTGATGGCGCAACAGCCGGCGGTACTGCCGGCCCCAGCCTCGACAACGCCTCCGTTAGCGGCTGCGCCGGTCCCGGCTGTCGAACCGGTCAGCGTTGGCCGAAGCCAGCCTCCGGCGCTTCCGCCGGATGTGCCTTGCTTCTTCATCCCGGTCCGTAGTACCTCTGACGGCAACAAGTTAGCCTACCGGCCTGCCATTTTTGGGGCGGCTAAGGTCACTTTCTTCGATAAAAAAACCAGCGTAGACGTTTCTCGGGAAGTGTGCTTCGCGACTTCCATCCTTGATGGGCCAGTTCCGGTGAGTTGGGAAGATGCCCAGGAAGTCGAACATGCCGTCTCTGATTTGGAAAAATCGCCTCGCGGTACGGCTGAATATGCCGAGCTACCCTCTGAGGCCGGCCGGGCAAAAAACTACACGTCTTGGAGTCGGGATTTTGCCGACTGGTTGTACGGCAGCCAGCAGTTGGAGTTACTCAAAAGCCCGACGCTGAATGAAGTGTCTCAACCGGGCGAATCCGACCGCGATTTCAGAGTTCGCTTGCAACAGCTGGCCCGCGAGCATCGCGACGAGGCAGTTGACCGACTGCGCCAGAAATACGCCCCCAAAATTGCCGGTTTGCAGGAAAAAATTCGCCGGGCTGAACAGCGGGTCGAGCGAGAAGCAACTCAGGCCCAGCAGGCCAAACTTCAATCCGCGCTCTCAATCGGTGCGACTCTGTTGGGGGCCTTTATGGGCCGCAAAACTTTTAGTAAGACAAACCTTAGCAAAGCAACTACTGCCGTCCGTGGCGTTAGCCGCTCTATTGAGCAGCACCAGGACGTGGGTCGGGCAACTGAAACCGTAGAAGCCCTCCAGCAGCAGCTGGCAGACCTCGAAGCTCAATTTGATGCGGAAACGAATGAACTGGAGTCAAAAATCGATCCCTACAGCGAAACATTTGACATCGTGGTTATCAAACCGAGAAAGTCTGATATTTCTGTTCAATTAGTGGCGCTGACGTGGATACCTTACCGGCACGATGCCCAGGGCAACCCTGCGCCAGTTTGGTAAAACGCATAACCTCCCACGTGTGGTCTCCTTCGCCCCGGCTCAATTACTCGGCCGTCGACCTGACGGCGATCGTTGTGGGTAGTGGCGCTCTTTGGGAAAGGGTAGAACCCGGTTAATTCATTCACGCCCTACATCGCATGTTCCAGGCGCATAGGATGTGGACCAATGGCGGCGGTGTTCAGAGACGTTTCGAGAAAGCTCAGGTAGTGAAAGGAGGCATGAGAATCGATGCGTAAATTATTCCGTCGTCGAGGGAAGGCTCCAGGTCTTGCGCCCGGCACCCTAATTCATGTTGGTGAGAAAAAAGCTGATGCTACGCACATCGACATCACGGTTTACAATGCTCAGGGGCATTTTGTCGCTCGCGAGGTCAATACCGAGGCTGAGCTGGCCCCGACGACCGATCCGGCCACGGTTACCTGGATTAATGTGGCCGGTTTGCATCAAATTGAAGTGATTCGAGCGATTGGCCAAAAATTTAAGATTCATCCGCTGCTGCTCGAGGATATACTAAATACCGACCAGCGACCCAAAATAGATCAGCATGAAGATCATCTCTACCTGATCGTGAAAATGATCTATTGGCACGATACCCTGGGTGAGATCGAGACAGAGCAGGTAAGCATTGTCCTCGGCCATACCTTTGTGCTGACTTTCCAGGAGCAGCAAAAGGATGTTTTTGATCCGTTGCGCCGGCGCATCCAGAGCGGAAAAGGCCGGATTCGCCAAATGGGGCCAGATTATCTGGCCTACGCCCTATTGGATGTTATTGTCGATCATTATTTTGTTATACTTGAAAATTTGGGCGAGGAAATTGAACTTTTGGAAGATGAATTGGTTGCCGACTCATCTTCTAAGAGCTTACAGAAGATCCATAGTCTTAAGAACGAAATGTTCACCTTGCGCCGGTCGGTTTGGCCGCTGCGAGAGGTGATTGGGGGGCTACAGCGGGGAGACTCAGCCTTAGTAAAAACTGAAACACTCATCTTTCTTCGCGACGTATACGAGCATACGATTCAGGTGATTGACACCGTCGAAACCTTTCGTGACATCGTCTCCGGCCTGCTCGATATCTACTTATCCAGCCTCAGCAATAAAACAAATGAAGTCATGAAAGTATTAACAATTGTTGCCACCATTTTTATTCCGCTGACGTTTTTTACCAGCCTGTACGGCATGAACTTCAGATTTATACCCGAGTTAGAGTGGCGCTGGAGCTATCCGGCCCTATGGGTCGCCATGGTCGCGATTAGCGGGACAATGCTCTATTACTTTAAGAAGCGGGATTGGTTGTGATGGTATAGGTACGACTTGGTTGGCAAAACGGCCGAGCTGTTATGAAAAGTATTGGCACGGCGCCCGGCGAACCGGAATGCGATGTATTAAGCCGATCCAGGACATACTCTTTCGAATTCGAAAAAATGATGACTCATTTCCATCAAGCGACAACTCAGGTTATCATTAATGGCAGGGTTGAGATCACTCCCGTGCAGAACCGATTTTGACAGAGTAATCCAGCTAATGAATGAGAGACAATTAAGTCGCAGAAATTTCTGGTTTATAATTGGCCTGTGGACCCTGTTTGGCAGCGCAGCCGGATATTTCTTTTGGAAAGTGGTCGGATATTTCCAACGCTTGTTACGGCAGCCTTTTTTGCGACCTAATGCCCTACCTACCGATGTTGTTCATCATGAGACTATC
>JBFGLD010000168.1:0-8696 GCA_041576335.1 Anaerolineae bacterium
CCGGGAAGCGGTTGGGCAGCATGCCTTGATCGACAAAGCGGGCAAAGGTTTTTAGGATACTGCGGGCAACGTCAAAGCGCCCGGTCGTCAAGGTCAAACCGGGCAGGCTAATCATCGTATCACGTCCCCAATCACTAAACCAGGGATAACCGGCAATAATAGTCTGTCCTTGTGGATCATCTGCAGACGGACGCCGAACAATGAACTGATCGGCGGCCAAAGCCAGGTGGCGAACCCAATCCGGCAAGATTTCAATTTTGCCCAGGCCAGGCAGTCCGGGCGGCTTTCGCTGCTGCTCACTCCGGCCGGCCGGCGGGATTTTAGACTTTGGATTCTTGGAGGGAGCTACAAGGTTAGTCTCGATCAGGTTAAGAATGTGCTGCTCGTAGGCTTGCCGCTCGGCGTAAGCCTCAGCCCCGTTTAGGTTGAGCTGAGAGTCGATGCTAGCCGCGAGCGTCAGCGATTGACCCGGCTCCAAAATGGCCCGGAAGAAACCGGCATAGAGGTGGTCCTCGGTCGCATTAAGGCCGCGGGAATCCTCTACATTCAAGAAAAAGTTGCGATACCAATTGTGCTGCGGTATGACCTCGGCCTGTTCACTCAACAAGTAAAAAGGTGTTGCCCCGGGAAAAGCCGTCACCTGAAGGCCGTGCATGACGGGCTCAATCCGCATCTGCCAATCACCGGCGTGGGTATTGCCGTGGTAGTCCCGATAATTGACAACCGCTTTAAAGGTCAAGACCAGCGAACGGCTGCTTCGCTGCAGGTCATATCGAATATACGTTGTATTGGCCCCGGGCTGCATCCAGACTCGTTTTTCCAAAAGCGCGTCAGCGCACCCGAAAGTCCACACCGGAGTCGTGCCTTCAAGGCGAAACCGTTCAATATGATGGAAACCATTTGGATCGAGGAAACCGCTGGCCCAGCGGTTGGAAAACAAAGGGTAGGTATCCCCGTTATAGGTCACCGTTTCATCCAACTTAGTCAGCAACAGGGTCCGTCCCAGAGGCGGGTTAAGGGCCGCTATCAGCAGCCCGTGGTAGCGGCGGGTTAGCAGTCCGGCAATTGTTCCCGAGGCGTAACCGCCGATACCGTTGGTCACCAACCATTCTCGCTCCTCAGCAACTGGCAGGTAACTACAAACTTCACGTCCAAAATCAAACATAATTCGCCTCCAACGTGCGTGAGTTATCATCTCCGTTAGACTGCCGGTTTGGACCGCCTAAGAACTTCGGGGACGATTATTAATCATGGTCAAAAGTGTGCGCGGCGCTATAACACCTCGTTTTCGATGAAATCGGCTACGCGCAGCGTTTGGGCGATGATGGTCAGGGTGGGGTTCACCGCCCCGGCCGAAACAAAGAAACTTCCGTCTGTCACAAATACGTTCTCCAAATCATGCGGACGGCCATAGATGTCGAGTACGGATGTATTCGGGTCTGTGCCAAGTTTCATCGTGCCCATCTGGTGCGCCAGATTATAGGGGAACTGATGGCCCAGGTAGAAATCCACCGGGATCAGGTGCTCATGACAGCCGATGTAGCCAAGGAGCGACCTCAATTTATCGGTTAATTTCTGATGTGCCTCGAAGTTGTTCCGCTGATAGTGGAAGACGATTTCGTTTTTGGCGTTCAAGCGGATCCGGTTGTTCGAATCGGGCAGATCTTCGGATTGCAGCCAGAAATCCAGCGAATGGCGAGCCATCTCGGCGTGGGTCATCCCGCCCAACGGCTCCGGAGACTCGTATTCCATCGCCACGTCATCTACCTTACCCAACATCTGGATGAAGCCCATCGGATAAGGCCACTCCTCAGACCCCCAGTAGAAATCAGCCAGGGCCAACGTCTTCTCAAAAACGGCATCGTTGGGTTCTTTGCTTATGGCGATAAAGGTGGCGTTAATGTTGCTCATGTAATTACAGCCGACCAAACCGGAGCTGTTCGCCAACCCGTTGGGGTGTTTGTCATTCTCTGAGCGCAAAAACAGAGCGGCCGAGTTGATCGCGCCGGCGGCCACAATAACCCAGTCGGCCGTATAAACCACGGGTGTCCCATCGTCCTGCTTTACAACGACTCGCTCGACGGTGCGCCCATGTCCACCGGTTTCTAAGCGCTCCACGTAGCTGTGGGTTTTGAGCGTCACATTGCTATGCTTTAGCGCCTGTTTAATGCCGATCACGTGGGCGTCGGCCTTAGATTCGGTCGGATCGGGAAAACCATCGAACTGGGCCAGCAGGTTAAAGCTCGTCACAGGGCCGGGAACGCCGTCTTCATAGCCGAGCTTGACCCCCATAGGCAGCGGGAAGGGATGGTAGCCCAATTTCTTTAAGTCATCGTTTAACTGCTGGATGCGCGGCTCGTGCTCCAACGGAGGATATGGAAATGGCTCGCCGCGGGGCGGTTCGGTGGGATCGAGCCCGGCCTCTCCATGTACGTAATACCACTTTTCCGCCAGCGTATAGAAAGGCTCGAGGTCGGCATAGCTGATCGGCCAGGCCGGAGACACGCCCCCGGCATGTTCGACCTCTTCGAAATCCCGTTTGCGCAGCCGTATCAGCGCCGCTCCGTATAACTTGGTACTCCCGCCCACGTAATAATGCGGGTGTGAAGGGCGAAAGGGCTTATCGTCAAAGTACCAGGTTTCGTGGGGTGAGTAACGATGTTCCACCGCGACCGCCTGGCTGCTCCAGTTTTCACGTTCACGGGGCAAAAAGCCGCCGCGTTCCAAGATTAGGATCCGCCTGCCGGTGGGAGCCAAGGCGCGGGCCATCGTGCCGCCGCCCGCTCCACTGCCGATAATAATTACATCATAATGGTTATTATTTTGAGACATTTTATCCTCCTAGATTATCAGCGAGTTTTTCTAATGAGTTCCGATAATTCCCGGAACGTTACATCGCAATCATATCGCTAACAAGATCTCAGATTCCTTCACGGGTCGTTCGTAGCGACGAGTTCCGGCACGATTTGGCGACCGGCTATCGCCGCTGCCAGGGCCAGCGGCCTTCCAATTCCAATTCCAGGGTCGTGCTCAAAAAAGTTCGAATCAGGACAATGATGGCCAGAATACCCAGGCTGGAAAAGGTCGGTTCAATGGCAATGGTACGGATTATGTCGGCCACGATCAGAATTTCGAGGCCCAACAGGATCGCCCGCCCGATCCCCTGGCGGTAATTCTGGTACGTCTCGATAAAGTTGTTCTTGCGTCGCCGGTCATTTAAGAAGTACAGCGTAGCCACGATGAGGCCCAAGACCATCACGACGACTCCGGCCACGTCAACCCCCTGACCAACGAGTTCAATGATTTCAAGCATAATACGCTTACTTTCAGCGGCGGCAGTCTGCCGCATGCTCATATTCACCCCGGTCTAAATCAAAACAGGTGACAAGATTTTATAAATACCGGTGAACGTTTCCTCGATGGCCGCTTCGGGATCGGCCAGGTTCGCCAGCTCATCATAAGAGACAACTACGCCCGTCCAGCCGGTCGTATGCCAGCGGGCTAACGAAGGCAGTTTTGGTGCGTTAAAATCTGCCGGCAGCGGAAAGGCATAACTGTAAAGGTAGGGCCGTGGTAGACCTTCGCTGTAAGGAGCGAAGCCAAAATTAAGGTGAGGATTGCTTTCAGTGGCTTTATCGGTCGCAAACCAAAGGAATGACAGATCAAAATGTTCCGGCCAGAGTACCACAGGTGTCATGGGGCCAGCCAGTCGGGCCCGGAAGCGTGCGGTGGCCGTAAAGATGCGATAAAGGGCCTGCGCATAGTCTGCCGCCAACTGAGGTACCAACTCCAAAGGTGTCTCATCGGTGAAATCGCCGCGTTTTCGGCTGAGCGCAGGGTTTTTGGCGATCAGAGCCGTCATATACGCCTCGGTCAAGGTTTGGGTACCCGTGTTGGGGGCCAGAACCTGGCCATCTTTGACCAGAGTAGCCAGGAGAAGTTCAAATAGGGAAAGCTGGTTGTGCCCGGCCAACGGGACCGGAACCGAGTCGCCTGCGCCTGATGTATAAATCAAGGCAGCCTGCTGAAAATCTAAGGTTACCTCGCCGCCAAAGGGCAGCTGGCCGGTTGATAAGCCTACAGGTTTGATATCCAGGGCCAGTTCCAGGTAGTTCGGTACCGGTTCAAGCAGTAATCTGCGCAGTGCCCCCAGCAGCAGGGCTGCTCGGTGCAAACTATGAGCAGTTTTTTCCCAATTAGCTAGAGTTGGTAGCGTCATCATTGAATATTTCCTCCTGTTATCAAATGATCGCGACGGGCGAAATCCAAGCCCCGGTAGCTCCCCGCACCTTGGCGTGGCTCAAGATTAACATGAACTCGGACACGTTGTCGCGGGCCAATTCGGTCGTAAACAAGTTTTCCATAATGAACATGCCGTGACGCACGTTTAGCGTCTGAGGCACGACGAACGGCTGCGCCGGATCCTCAGGCGGTACCGGCCCAAAGCTCCAGGTATCGCAGCCGGTCAGGGCGACCCCCTGCTCGACCAACCAGCGGGCCACGTCCAGCCCCGGTCCGGGTTCGCCCGAAAGATAAGTATCGTTATCGACCATCCACAAATTGCCCCAGCCGGTATGGAACAAAACTGCGTCGCCTCGCTCGACCTGCAGGCCTTGTCCCTGAAGGGCCGCGGTCACATCCGCGACCGAAATGACGTAGCCCGGTTCCAGCCGCTCTACGCCGTGCAGCCCGGCCACATCGACCAGCAGACCTCGGGTAATAATCTGCGGCACGGTTTCAATACCGAGCCTGTTGGTACCCCACGCTTCAGCCAAATCGGTCAACGTATGACCGTTGTAGAAGCGATCGCCGATTTGCAGGTGATTTAGGCCATCCAGGTGAGTACCCAGCTGCGAAGTGCTGGACACCAACTCGATAACCCAATTTACGTTATTTTCTCCCCAGCCTGCCGTCCCGGCATCAGGCCGGCGGCGGTTAAGGAGATGAGCGGTGGTAACCAAGCTTTGCCGAAAGCTGCGTCCCGGAAACGCCGGCACATTTTCATCAAGAATATGCCCCAAATCGTAGACGTGCCCTTGTTCCACCAAGCGGGCCGCTTTAACCACTTTGTGCGGCCTGATTTCGTTAAGCATTCCTATCTGGTCATCCGGGCCATACGATGATGGCCACCACGACTGGCGGGTCATAAAGCCTCCTTTCCCGTTCAACCTTTTGTCTGAGCCGTATTAATGTGACTGCTTGATTTATGCCGGCCAATGTAACCCCCTAACACTCTCTTATAGCCCTGGTGTTCCTCCCGGCGGTTCTTTTGCGCTGCTCCGGGTAGCGGCCAGATAAATAATGCCCGCCGCCATCAGAAAAGCATGGCCAGCACATTTGCAGCTAATCCTGCCAGCAGTACCCTCCCCATTCCTCCAAACCAGGTAACACAACGCGCGGTCAACCCCGACGCCACAATTGCGGCGATGATCTGGGGCGTGAACAGCAGCCCAAATTGAGCACTGCTGAGCCCATGAAGGTTGGGGTTGGTCAGGAGCGGGCCGGCTGCCGGGAAAATAATCAGGGCAATGCCTTGCAACAATCCACTCAGGTATATTGCCAGCACGGATTTAGTTTTTTGGCTGGCGCTGGTCTTGTCCGCTGGTGTGATCGCTTCGGTCATTATTAGGTGCTCCGTAGTAAACCGGGGATTCGTGGGAAATCAGGGTGGTCTAAGATCCCCTGATCCCCCACGAACCGTATTCATTCTGACGACCAGGCCGTGCGAAAGTCGGGATAGAGGGTTAGACCGCCGTCGACGAAGAGGGTTTGCCCGGTAATATAGGCTGCGTCATCCGAGGCTAAAAAAGTTGCCACCGCGCCCATTTCGTCGGCCGTACCGGCCCGACCCATCGGGATATGCTGCAATACCATGTCCCGCTTAACCGGATCATCAACCCAGGCCCGATTGATTGGCGTAATCGTTGCTCCAGGCCCGAAACCGTTGACCCGTATCTTGCGACCGGCATACTCCAAGGCTAAGGTGTGGGTCAGGTTCTGCATGCCGCCTTTGCTAATCGAATAGCTCAGAAACCTGGGCTTAGGAATAACTTGATGCACACTGGAAACATTGATAATCACGCCCGGTTTGTCTTCGGCCAGGAAGTGCTTGATCGCTTCGCGGGCGCACATATAGGCCCCACGTAAGTTAACTGCTAACACCCGGTCAAAATCCGCCATGCTCATCTTGTCCGAGTCGGCCGGGATTTGGATACCGGCATTATTAACCAAAATATCCAATCCCCCCAACGTCTCCACAACCTGCCGGATCATCTGAATGACATCCTCTTCGGCCGATACATCTGCCTGAACTAGAAAATCTTTAACCCCATGCTGCTGGACTTTCTTGACGCAGGTATGCACCTGCGCTTCAGTTTCAGCGGCCTCTTCGGCTCTTTTGCGGTAGTTTATCGCGACATTGGCCCCTTCTTGGGCAAAACGAACCGCAATAGCTTGCCCGATACCGGAAGTCCCTCCGGTCACTAAAACATTTTTTCCGGTAAGTCCTTGCATTGTTTAAACCTCCTGGTTTTAATAGACCCTTAATAAATTGAATTCGTTAGCCGTTAGGCATATCAGGTGGGCAACCGGTTGGCTTTCTCACTTTTGGATAGGGAAACAGCTTGTCGCACCCTGTCAACCATCATCTTATCCGCCTGACTGCTGGATCAACTTGGCCACCAAGCCCGTCCAGCCGGTTTGATGGCTGGCGCCCAAACCGGCGCCATTGTCGCCGTGAAAATATTCGTTAAACAAGATCAAATCGCGCCAGTGAGGGTCTTCTTGGAAAACGCGCACCCAGCCGTAGCAAGGCCGCCCCTGGTCGCCGCGCACAAAGAGGCTCATCAATCGCTTAGATAATTCGGTGGCCACTTCACCCAAGGTCATCATGTGGCCGGAGCCGGTGGGGCACTCGACTTTCAAATTATCGCCGTAGTAGTGGTGAAATCGCTGTAAGCCTTCGATGATCAAGAAGTTGATCGGGAACCAAACGGGCCCGCGCCAATTAGAATTACCGCCAAATAGACCACTCTGCGACTCTGCCGGCTGATAACTGATGGTGTGGGCCTGGCCGTTAACATAAAAGGTGTAAGGGTGATCCTGGTGGTACTTCGAAACGGAACGAATACCATACTCCGAGAGAAATTCATTCTCGTCGAGCATGCGGTGCAAAACGCGTACCAATCGTTCCCGAGTTAAGATGCTCACCAGCCGCCGCTGTCCAACGCCGGGCACGTCAATGCTGGCCATATTGCCACTCAAGTGCGGGCGGTTGTTGACAAACCAGTGCAGCCGCCGGTTGAAGTCCGGCATATTCTCCAATATGTCCGGCTCGATCGTGTCGACGGCAAACAGGGGCAGCAGACCTACGAGGGAGCGAACCTTGAGCGGGATGATGCGATCGTCCGGCAAATGAACCGCATCATAGAAAAAGCCGTCTTCCTCATCCCACAGGCTGTGCCCTTTGCCGCCGCAATCTGTGACGGCATAGGCAATGCGCAGAAAATGTTCAAAGAATTTGGTCGCCAGATCCTGGTAGATAGGCTCCTCCCTGGCCAGTTCCAGAGCAATCTTCAGCATGGTGAGGCAGTAGGCCGCCATCCAGGCCGTCCCGTCTGACTGGTCGATATGGCCGCCGGTGGGCAGGGCTGCACTGCGGTCAAACACGCTAATGTTATCCAGCCCCAAAAAACCCCCCTGAAAGACGTTGTTGCCATCTTCGTCTTTGCGGTTGACCCACCAGGTGAAGTTCAACAAGAGTTTGTGATACAGCGCCTCCAAAAACTCACGATCGTGATGTCCTTGCTCTTTGCCGTCAATTTTGTATACCCGCCAAACGGCCCAGGCGTGCACCGGCGGATTAACGTCCCCAAAGGCCCATTCGTAGGCCGGCAGCTGGCCGTTAGGATGCATATACCACTCGCGGGCCATCAGTTCCAGCTGCCGTTTGGAAAAATCGGCATCGACCAGAGCCAGGGAAATGCAGTGAAATGCTAAGTCCCAAGTGGCATACCAGGGATATTCCCACTTGTCCGGCATTGAGATAATATCGAAATTATTGAGGTGATCCCAGTCGTGGTTACGGCCATACCGGCGAGAAATCGCGGGCGGTGGCCCGCTGGGATCACCATTAAGCCACTGTTCAATGTCGTAGTAGTACATTTGCTTAGACCAGAGCATACCGGCCAAAGCCTGGCGCTGAATTCTCCGTTCGTCATCAGGCAATTTCGGGTTCTGGACGGCTGCATAAAATTCGTCTGCCTCGGTCAGGCGCTGCTCAAATATCGCCTCAAAATTTTGGAAAGGTTTTGTATGCGCCACGTCGGTAAGGCGGAGGCGGACGACCCACGACTCCCCAGGCGCAATCGCTTCATGGTAGAATGCGGCCACCTTAGTCCCTCGCCGCTCGGGATTGACAGCCCCGGTGTCGCCCTGGACGAGGTAGCGATTAAAGGAGTCTTTAACATAGGGGGTGGTGTTGGACATGCCATACAGCCGCTCGGCGTTCGTTTCGTTTTCGGTGAAGAGCAACCGCACACCCGAGCTTTCACCCGGCGGTGTCGTCGCCGGATCAATTTGCACGTACCACCATCGCTCGCCGAGGTGGGGCCCATTGAGGCGCACCGCGCCTTTGTCAGCGGTGAGTCGTGGTCGCTCACGATCGTAACCCCAGGACCAGGTGTTGCGGAACCACA
>JBFGLD010000169.1:0-8683 GCA_041576335.1 Anaerolineae bacterium
GAGGCTGACGCAGCCGAGTGGCAGCAGCAGCAATGATCTAATCAACCGGGCACAACTCCGAGTCAGCCGGCTCGGCGGGCGTCATGTTCGTTATGACCCGCTCCCAGGCCGTGTAGACGCGCATCCGTGGGGGCCGAACATAGCCCATTACCGTAATGTTCCAGTTGCTCGCCAGCTCCACCGACAAGCTGGTGGGCGAGGTACGCGAGGCCACGACCGGTATTTCCATTTTTGCCGCCTTATTTAGCATCTCTGAACTGATCCGTCCCGTAGCCAGCAGCAGACGATCTTTAGTAGTGATACCTTGTTTCATGGCCTGCCCCCAAAGCCGGTCGATGGTATTATGCCGTCCCACATCCTCAGCAACCAACAGAAGACGCTGACCGTCGCTTAGGGCCGAGGTATGCACCCCTCGAACCTCCTGATAAAGCGTAGCGGCTTGATTCAATTGTCGCATCATGGCCATTATCTGCTCAGGTTGAAACGTGACCTGCGAGTTTAAGGGCTTTTGCTGCTCGCTCAAATCGTCGAAGGTGACGCCGCCGCCGCAGCCCGAGGTGATGATCCGTCTTCGCGGGACCTGAAATGCCTGATTCTTCAGCCAAACGTCGACGCACGTTTGGCCTTGCGAGATAGTCAGCAGCTCCACATCGTCCAGGCTGTCGATAAACCCCTCGGAGCGCAAAAAACCTAAAGCCAGATCGTCCAACTGTTGGGGGCTGCACATGAAAGTGGCCAGTTCTTGCCCATTTACAAAAATACAGGCTTGGACCTCTTTGATGACGGCGTCCTCAACAAGATGACCGCCTCCTGCAGAGTATAGCATATATGTGAGCGGATATATTCCGTTTTCCTTCATCGTTTTTACCTCTATAAGGTGGATTATCAACAAACTTAGTATTTCGGCAAATCGAATGGCACTGATTGAGATCAAGCTTAAGTTTTTAGAAAAATGGCCGATGATCAGATTTAACGATGCCTGATTTAACCGAAATCATTAAACTGTCGCAAACGATTTCCGGCGAGGTCGTACCGGGCGAACTCCTGGCAAAACTGACAGACATCTTTATTGAACACGCCGGCGCAACCCGAACGCTCATTATTCAGGGCAAACCCGGGGATTGGGACATAGAGGTCGAAGGATACGCCGATCAGGCCGGCGGACGGGCTTTGCCGTCTATGCCGATGGCTGTGGCCACGCATGAAGCGTTTCCGACATCCATAATTGACCACGTCGCCCATACCCGGGCGCCTCTTGTCTTAAATGATGTCTGCCATAATGACTCATTCGGGCAAGACCCTTATATTACGGCTCAGCAGCCCAAATCGGTTGTGTGCTTACCGCTGCTCAATCAAGGTCAAGTGAGCGGTATTCTCTATCTTGAAAATACGCTTTCGACCGATGCCTTTACCCCGGATCGGGTTGAAACGCTAAGACTACTTTCGAGCCAGGCGGCCATCTCGATAGATAACGCCAGACTTTGCGACGGTCTCAAGCTGGAAGTCACCAAATGTAGGCTGGCGGAAGCCGAACAGCGCATCTTGGGCGAAGCCCTGCGCCGGGCCGGCTCCATCTTAAACAGCACTCTGAACTTCGAAGAAGTCCTCGATCGCATCTTAGAGCAGATGGGCCACGTTGTTCCCCACGATGCCTCGAATATTATGCTGGTCAAGGGCAGCACAGCCCGGGTCTTCCGCTGGCGCAACTACAAATGGTTTGGCGCTGAGGATTATGCCGGGACGATTAGCTTCAATTTAAACGATGCCCCAATCTTGCGCCAGATGCGGAAAAATATCAAGCCCCGGGCCATCCCCTACGTGCAGGACGATCCTGAATGGGTCTATTACAAACAGGAGCATACCTGGATCCAGTCTTATGCCGGTGCGCCAATCCAGCGGCGAGAGCAGGTTATGGGCTTTCTGAACGTCAATAGCGCGACGCCCGGCTTTTACAGCGAGGCTGATGCCAAACGCCTGCAGGCTTTTGCCGACCAGGCGGCCATTGCTCTGGAAAACGCCCAATTGTATGCACAGGCCCAGCAGGAGTTGGCCGAAAGGGAGCGGGCTGAAGCAGAGGTGCGTAAACATCGGGACCATCTCGAAGAGTTAGTTGCGGAAAGGACCGCCGCTCTGACCACGGCCAATGCTCAACTCCAACTGGAAATTGCCGAGCGCAGGCGAATAGAAGTGGCCCTGCAGCAGGCCAAGGAGGCGGCCGAAGCGGCCAGCCACGCCAAAAGCCTATTTTTGGCCAATATGAGCCACGAGCTGCGCACACCGCTGAATGGTATTTTAGGCTACGCACAGATTCTCAAGCGTGAGAAACAACTGGCCGAACCATACCGGGAAAAAATCGACATTATTCAACGCAGCGGTGAGCAGCTGCTGACCCTGATTAACGATATTCTGGATTTATCCAAAATCGAAGCCGGTAAGATGGAGCTTCAACTTAGCGATTTCCACCTACCGACATTCTTAAAGCACATCACCGATATTATTCGCGTTCGGGCCGAGCAGAAAGGCGTCGCCTTCAACTGCGAATATGATTTTGCGCGGCGTCCCTTCGATAGTGCCCAGGACCGGTCCTTCGACCCGGCAATTGGTGAGCCTAGCTTAACACCGAATGGGATGCGAGCCCATCTACCCGCGGCTGTGCGTGGCGATAAGAAACGGCTGCGGCAGGTATTGATCAACCTCCTCGGCAACGCGGTCAAATTTACCCGGCAAGGCCAGGTCATATTTCGGGTTAGCCCCAACGGCGCTGACTCCATTCGGTTTCACGTTAAAGACACGGGACTCGGGATCGCTCCCGATCAGTTAGAAGCGGTTTTCTTACCGTTCCAACAGGTTGGTAAACTCCAAACAGAAGGCACAGGTTTGGGCTTGGCCATTAGCCGGAACCTGGTGCGCATGATGGGTGGAGAGATCCAGGTAAAAAGCCGACCGGGCCAGGGCAGCGAGTTTTGGTTTGAAGTGGCCATGCCCGTCGTGGCAGACTGGGTTGAAACTTTACCAACCGAAACCCGAGTCATCAATGGTTTTAAAGGCCGGCGGCAGCGGGTGCTAATCGTGGACGACCAACAGGAGAACCGGGCCATCTTGGTTGATTTGTTGTCCCCTTTGGGCTTCGAAGTGGCTCAAGCTTGCGATGGACAAGAAGGCCTGATCAAAGCACGACAGTTTCAGCCTAATGTCATTCTAACCGACTTGGTCATGCCGGTAATGGATGGCTTTGAGATGGTGCGGCAAATACGGCGGACGCCATTTAGATCGGACACCGTCATCATTGCCATCTCGGCCAGCACATTTGAGGATGACCAGCAGGCGAGTTTGGGCGCCGGCTGCAACAGTTTTCTTCCAAAACCGATCCAGACCGAAAGACTTTTGGAGCAGCTCGGGCATCATTTGGATCTGGAGTGGGTTTATGAGCCGGTCGACGGACCCGCAGCACCGGCCCGGATAGAGGACACGGGGAGCCATCCGCCGGCGAGAAGCGCCAGGCCGGCCCGGAATGAGCAGAATCATAAATCTGACAAGCAAGATTTGATGGCGCCACCAGCCGACGAGGTGACGGTGCTGTTTGATTTAGCCATGAAAGGGGATATCGAAGCTATTCTTGAAAGAGCGACCAAACTGGGTCAGATGGATGAGCAATTTGGTCCGTTTGCCGCGGAATTATACCGTTTGACTAAAAGCTTCCAGATTAAAAAGGTCCGTGAATTCCTTGAACCGTATCTGGCGTAAAAATCTTAATCTAAACATAGAGGATAACCAATCATGTCAGCTACGCACGATACTATTCTAATTGTCGACGACATCCCCACCAATTTGCAGGTCTTATTTGATTATCTGCGTGGCGCCGGTTTCAAAGTATGGGTCGCCGAGGATGGCCCCAGCGCTATCCAACAGGTGGCGTACGCCAAGCCCGACATTATTCTTTTGGATGTAATAATGCCCGGCCTCGACGGGTTTGAAACCTGCCGCCGGCTTAAGGCAAATCGGGAAACGAAAGAGATCCCGGTTATCTTTATGACTGCCCTATCCGATACCGTAGACAAAGTTAAAGGCTTTGAGCTCGGCGCCGTAGATTACATTACCAAACCCTTGCAGCACGAGGAAGTGTTAGCCCGGATCACCACCCACTTAACCATTCGCCATCTGCAGCAGAGTCTTCGGGAGCAGATTAGCGAGCGTGACAAGCTGATCGCCGAGTTGGATGCATTTGCCCATACCGTTGCCCACGACCTCCGGGGGCCTGTTGGGATCATCACCAATTATATCGATCTTTTCCAGGCCGAGTGGCATACGATGTCCGGCACCGAACGCGACGAGTCGCTGCAAGCCATCAGCCGGCTGGGGAATAAAGCTCTCAACATTATCGAGGAATTGCTGCTTTTGGCCAGCGTACGCAACGGGAAGGCCCACTTAGCCCCCCTGAATATGGCCGAGATTGTGGCCGAAGTAGAGCAGCGCCTGGCTTACATGATCACTGAACATCGAGCCAAGATCATTGGACCGGCCCAATGGCCGACCGCACTCGGTTATGCCCCATGGGTTGAAGAGGTGTGGGCCAACTACTTGAGTAACGCCATCAAGTATGGGGGCCGTCCTCCGCAAGTCAAACTGGGCGCCACTATCCAGGAAGACGGCATGGTCCGTTTCTGGGTTCACGACAACGGTCCGGGCCTGGAGCCCACAGAGCAGCAGCGCTTGTTTACCCCCTTTACCCGCCTCAACCAGGTTCGAGCCGAAGGGCATGGCCTGGGCCTGTCTATTGTTCAGCGCGTTGTCGACAAGCTGGGTGGCCAGGTCGCGATCGAGAGTCAGGGCATTCCGGGTCAGGGTTCGACCTTCAGCTTTACGCTACCGGTCTATAACAATTCGAATTAAGGTGACCTTGTAGCAGTAGTAACCCCCAAATCAGTTTAACCCCAAGCCATACTAATCCAACCAAATTTTTTCAAACGAAACCTATACACAAACCCGGCAAAATCGCTACATTATTAGAGGCCGATGTTTGTTAGAATCAGTTAACCCTTTCAGTTAGAAAAGGAGACCTTCAAGAAATAAGGTCTCTTTTTTCACAAAGGTAGGGAAATACCCCATGGTGTGCGCGGCTGTTATGTCCGATAATGAACGGTGACATCATTGGGCAGAAATAAGCTTCATCGCTATTTCGGAAAGCGCCTCAGCCGGACAAAACCCGTCACCTCTCGCCTCCTGGTCCTACGCTCGTGAAACGTGGGACGCCAGCCGGAAGCACCGTATCAGAAGGACATTTTGAGAACTCCACCCATATCAGTTAAGCGTCAAAGGAGTCAGAATCCCCTATGAGACATAAGGTCAACTATTTTTCCATCCTCCTCATCCTCGCCTTGATTTTAGGCGGAGTTGCTTTACTATCGAGTTCAGCGCGACCGCAGCATGCAGCTTACGTCGAACCGGGGCTTTGGACGCTGGAGGCGAAGTCGCTGCCGGTCATCGTCACCGCCGGCGACTCATCAGAGACGGCGGTGCAGGTTGTAAAACGCCTCGGTGGCCAGGTCAGCAGCGAGCTGTGGCTGATTGACGCCGTGGCCGCCACCCTGCCGGCCGGCCAACTCGAAGCGCTGGCTGCCGAGCCGGGGATAATTTCGATCGTCGGCAATAGAGCCATCCATACGGCCCAGGAGCCCATTGATTGGTCCATCTGGACCAGTTCCCGGCGTACCCTTAGAAACTCGCACAGCCTGAACAGCAACCAGCTTGTGCCTGCGGTGGCGATGCCGGACGGAGGCTTTGTGGTGCTGTCTGAAACGGACCAGGTACTGATCATAAACCCCGACGGTAGCGAACGGGCCCGAACCATTCTTCCCGGCGACACGCCCGTGGCTGTCGAGCCTGTAGTGGCCCAGGACGGGACCATCTACATTGCCGGTAATGCCCAAAAGATTTACGTCTTTAACCCGGATGGTTCGTTCCGAGAGGAACACTCGATTCCACACCGGGTTGATCTGCTGACAACTAGCCACGCTCTGAGCCCGGCAGGTACGCTTTATGCGGTGATAAGTGGCGGTACGATCTCGGCTGTGGATATAGCCACAGCCCAACTACTGTGGAATAAGACGCTCACAGGCAAGGGAGTGGGCAGCATCGTAGCCAAACCAATAGTCGGACCAGACGAAACGCTGTATGTGGCCACGACCGGCCAGGGCGGCAACGGTAAAGGTTATGTGTTTGCGCTGGATGTTAACGGCAACGAACGGTGGCGCTTCCAGGCCACGCAAACGGCCTCGTTCCACTTTAGCCCGCTTCTTGATTCCAACGGTCGGGTATACGTGGCCGCCACGAACGGCAATGTAGTCTACGCCCTCGACGCCGCCACCGGAGCGGTTATCTACGAAAGAGTTACGGCCGGTTCGATCCCGGCCCAGCCGGCCCTCGGTGCCGACGGCAGCCTCTTTCTGCCCAACGCTTCGAATGGAATGGTCGGTTTGAACCCGGACGGTACTTCGCGCTTTGTGTACCAAATTCCGAGCTCTAGCTTTAACGCCTCGCCACTGCTCTCGTTCGATAGCACTACCCTGGCTGTCGTCACCAACAAAGGTAAGGTGTTGGGGCTTGACCCGTCCAGCGGCCTGCAGCGCTGGCAGTACGCCATGCGGACCGCCTCGGGCACGTTTTCTCTTTTACCCGACCCGGATGGCAGCATCATTGTGACCAACACCGACAAGGACCTGGCCATACTGAGTCAAGACGGCCAAATTGTGGACGAAAAATTGCTTGACCAAAGATTTACGCTGCCCGTTCGGGTCTCGCCGCTGGGTAACCTGGCCTACTCCTTTGGTAGTACTGCCGTCTCGACGACAATGTCCCCAACCGTGCTGGTGTTCGGGCGTATGCCTACCCAGTGGGATGGTCGACCGGATGTGCAGCCGGCCGCGCCACAGGCCACCTGGCAACTGGTCAACCCGGTGGCGGTCGACGTGGGCGCGGACATTTTGCATGAAACCCACGGTATCACCGGAGCCGGCGTCACCGTGGCCGTGTTAGACTCCGGGGTCTATTTTGATAGTCAGGTCAAGAAAGATCTGGGCACGATGCTCCAGTCCCAATTTCTGGGCCAGGCCAATTTTGTGGGCCTCCCGCTATGTGGCAGCTTCTGCTTCACCGACTTTAATACCAGCCAAGATCCCTATGGGCACGGTTCACATGTGGCCGGTATTATCTGGAACAATGCCACTGATTACGGAACCGACGAAACAATGGGGATTGCGCCCGGTGTCAACCTCCTCAGCGTGCGGGTCTTGGGCGACAATGGCTTTGGCACCTACGAGGATGTCATCGAGGGTATCCAGTATGTGGTGGCTAACAAAAATGCCTTAAACATCCGGGTGCTCAACATGAGCCTCAGCGCCTACGCCACCACGCCCTACTTTGTCGACCCGATGAACCGGGCCGTAGAGCAAGCTTGGGCCAACGGTATCGTGGTCGTGGCCGCCGCCGGTAACGAGGGGCCCGGCCCGGAGAGCATCACCGTACCCGGCAATGACCCGTATGTCATTACCGTTGGGGCGGTCGATAGTGAACGCACGCCCGGCTATTGGGTCGGCGATATTTTAGCCGGTTGGTCGGCCACCGGCCCGACCTGGGATGGCTTTGCCAAGCCCGACGTGCTGGCTCCGGGTGCACAAATTGTTTCTTATATGTATAACGGCACCACGAGCGACCCGGAAACGGCCTGGCTCGTCCAGCAACACCCAGACTACTCTGAGAACACGACCCTGTTTCGCATGAACGGTACCAGTATGGCCACCGCCGTCACGTCCGGCGTGGTTGCCTTGATGCTGGAGGCTAACCCCAATCTCACTCCCGACCAGGTTAAGTACCGGCTCATGGTCTCGGCCCAGCCGGCCCTGACCGACGCCGCCGCACCCGACCTGGTCTACAATATTTTCCAGCAGGGCATGGGCCGTATCTGGGCCCCTGAGGCCGTGTTGGGCTCCTTCCCGGCCGAGAACTATGCTAACTACGGTATGGACATCAACGCCGACCTGGCCCACGGCCTGGGCTGGATCGATGCTAACGGCGATGGCTCGGTTCAGAACGAAGAACTGGACCCGGTGGAAATGTCTTACCACTACCAGGGCGCCTTCGGCCGCATGCTCAGCGACGATGGCCGGGCCTACCTGTACTATACGTTCGATGCCAACGGCAACTTCGTGGCCTTTGGCGCAGCCTGGGTCGACACCCTCCGCTGGATCGACGACGCCACCCTGGCCGGCTCGGGCCTAACCTGGCAGCAGGGCCAGCGCGCATGGAACCAAGGGATGCTCTGGGCCGGTGGTAACTCCTGGGGTGGCGGCAACTCTTGGGGCGGCGGTAATTCCTGGGGCGGCGGCAACTCTTGGGGTGGCGGCAACTCTTGGGGTGGCGGCAACTCTTGGGGTGGCGGCAATTCCTGGGGTGGCGGTAATTCCTGGGGTGGCGGTAATTCCTGGGGTGGCGGTAATTCCTGGGGCGGCGGTAATTCCTGGGGTGGCGGTAACTCCTGGGGTGGCGGCAATTCCTGGGGCGGCGGAAACTCCTGGGGTGGTAACGCTTCTTCTAGCCGCTGGGTTGGTGACGATTGGGTAGATGATGGACACATCCGGCCACTACCGCCACAGCCGTCCGGCTCAAACCAGACGCCGACCCCAACCCC
>JBFGLD010000170.1:0-8658 GCA_041576335.1 Anaerolineae bacterium
CGCCGCCAATTGCACTAAAATCGACTCCTTGTCCCAAACCAAACTGACCATCGAGGCGCGCTATCGCCAGAAAAAACGAGTGTCCCTGAGCCGCGGCTGCATTGAGCGACGGCTGAAGGTGTTTGGCCATCAAGAAGATATGTTTCAGCACAGCTTCTTCGGCGTTTGGAAAAGGTGAATTACCACTTGTGTCCAATGCAGGGGCTGACCACCAGGGATTGAGATGAATAAATGCCCCAACAGGGCCGTAACGATCCGACAGCGCAACAAGCCGTTGTTGTAAATGAGTTTCGCTCATATCCGGTAAGATCACCTGGGCCATTTCTGGAGGAATAGCCGCCTGGCGCGGCACGACATTGGGGGGGAAGCTGAGCAGGACTACAGGCCAGCCCCGCCGCGACAGGTGCTGTACCAAAGCCGGGCCTGTCGGTCCGCCGTCATCTGTTATCAGGCAGATGTGACCGGGCGGTAACTCAAACTCCAAGAAATCAGGTGCAGGCAATGGTTTTAGCCGAACCGGGTAGTGCCTGACAGGGAACGGCGCAACAGGGGGTTGATGTCCATTTGGATTAGGTGATTGGGGCAAAACTTTCGCCGATAGCTGTCGCTCAATATAAGCGGTAACCTGGTCGAGGGTGCGCAGTTCGGCCAGCTCCTCCGGTTTGAGGTGGGGTAAATTTGGGTAATGATCTTGCATGGCCCCAAAAATTTCGACCCGCTTGATCGAGTCGATACCCAGGTCGGCCTCCATATCCATATCCGGCTCCAGCATCTCGGCCGGGTAGCCGGTTTTATCACTGACCACCTCCAGCAGGGCCTGTAGTGTTTCTTCGATATCAGAAGATGCCCTCGTATCAGCAGATGAGCTTGGCCCAATTACCGTACCCTGGTCGGGCAGATCCTGAACCGGTGTTACCTGGTCAGCCACGCCCTGGGTGATGGCTTGTAACGTGGTTTTTATGTGGTTGATAACCTGTTCAAGCGTACGCAGTTCGGCCAGTTCTTCGGGCTTCAAGTGGGGCAAATCGGGGAAACGATCTTGCATTGCCCCCAGAATCTCCACTCGCTTGATCGAGTCGATGCCCAGATCAGCCTCCATATCCATGTCCGTTTCCAGCATCTCAGTCGGGTAGCCGGTTTTATCGCTGACTACCTCCAGCAGCGTGGAGGACACTTGCTCGATGTTGACGCTATCGGACGGCCCCCCTAACCCGCCAAGGGGGGGAACCTGGCGCGGATCATCCCCCTGTGGAGGGTCGAGGGGGCCATTCGAAGCCGGCGTGGGAGAAGCGATACCCGCTGACGTTGCCGGAACAGGAACCGAAGCCACCGGCGCACCTATAGGAGGAGCGGGCGGCTGCGGCTCAAGCTGTGCGTTTATCACGGCCGGCTCACTGTTTGGCAGCGTATGCCCCTGCACGAGTTGGACCAGAGAATCGAACCAGTTCGCTTGAAGCTTTAAATATTGCTCGTGTACGCGCAGCGTTCCGCTTTGTTGGTCGTGAAAGCGGAGCATGTTTTGCATCAAATTCTCTGATACGGTTGAGGCCAACTGGAGTTGCTCCGGGGTGGTTACGCCGGTCATTAACTCAAGCTGTTGTTGGGTGAGTTGGAAAAAGATTTGGGCGTAACTGTTCTGATTATCAAGGTACTGCTGATGTACCCGTAACACCTCACTTTGCAGGGCATAAAATTGGTTGAGGTTTTGCTCCAGGCTCTTTAACGTGCGGCCCGCTTGCGGAGCTTCTGGTGCAGAAGCCGGCGTTTGAGAGGGACGGGTTTGTGGCTCGGCTGGTATTGCCGAGGCCGGATAAACTTGTGGGGACAAAACCGGGGTCGAGGTGACCGATTCGGTCGCGTCCCGGTTGGGCGGCTCTGGTGGTGATGGTGGGCCCGGGATCGTTTGAGCGGACCGTGTCTCGATTTGATGCCCCTGTTGCAAAGCATTTTTAAAGGTCATTTTTGTCTTCTCGCTTATGTAGTTACTGCCGTTTAGACGTATATTTAGCTTGGACTTAGCCGAATCCCGGTCAATCTCGGCTATAGGCTGATGGGGGTCAACATCGTGTAAGGTCAGACCGGCCACACGCAGTTGAACCACAGCTTCACGGAGTTGGCGATCGCTGTCTTTTTTGGATTTGGGGTTTATGGCTACGGCCAGATGTGCCCGGTCGCTCAGAATTTCTTTCACCAAATTGGTTAAAACAGATTTGGGACCGATCTCAACAAAAACCCGCCCTCCCGCAGCATAGAGGTTTTCAATTTGCTGCTGAAACAGGACCGGGCTGAGAATCTGTTGAATCAGCATCTCTTTAATCTCCGCAGGGTCGTCCGGGTAAGGCTGTCCCGAAGCATTGGCGTATACGGGAGTTCGGGGTGGATTAAAGGTGACCGCGTCCAGAGCCCTGGCGAATGGTCGTTGGGCATGTTTCACCAAGCGGGTATGAAATGCGGCCGAAACCGGCAGCCAGACCGTGGAAAATCCCTGTCCCTGTAGCCGCTCTTGGGCTTGTTTGATTGAAGACGTCGCTCCGGCCAAAACGGTTTGCCTAGCGGAATTGAAATTAGCAATCGTCACCTCGGCCAAATCGCGAATTGTCTGCTGTAGTTGCTGAGCGTCCCCGTTCACGGCCAACATCGCTCCGGCCTCAAAGTTGGCTTCATCAGGGGCAGCCAGGGCTTGGCCTCTGGCTTTAGCCAAATAAAGAAAATCTTCATCACGCATAACCCCCGCTGCCCAGAGAGCGGTGAGTTCGCCAAAGCTGTGACCGGCAACTAGATCAGGCGCGAAGCCGGCCTGCTGTAATAATCGGTAAAGTCCCAGGCTGAATACCCCGACAGCCGGTTGAGCGTACTCGGTGCGCTGCAAGCATTGGGCCTGGGCTTCCCTTTCAGATGGGGTGAATACCGGTTTGGGAAAAACGATTTCCGAGAGCGACCCCAGATTGTAGGCTCGAAACAGGCGATCAATGTCTTGGTAGACTTGCCGGAGTGAGGCAAAGTTGAGGGTCAAGGCGCGACCCATTTCGGGATATTGTGACCCTTGGCCCGGAAATAGGGCCACCACCTTGCCGGCCGGATCAACGCCAATACGGCGATAGAAGATACGCTGCGGATGCTCCCAGGCATCGGTTTCGCCGTTACGTTCCAGGGTGTCGATAGCTGTTTGCAGCAAGTTCCCGGCTTCAGTTGAGGACTCGGCTACAAAGCCTAACCGGGCTGAGGTCGAGGGGATTTTTGATGATTTTGAGGTCTCGACCAGCTCAGTGAAGTGGCGCGCCTCGGCCGGGGATTGTAGTTGCTGCACAATTTCCCGGCAGCGGGTCAGCAACTGGGCGGGGGTGTCAGCCTTGAGCACAATAGGCTGAGCCACGGTATGTAACCGGTAAGCCTTATCCGGTTCAGCCCGGTATTCTTCCAGGGTGACGTGGAAATTGGTGCCCCCAAAGCCAAAAGAGCTGACCCCGGCCCGCCGTGGAGGATCGCTTTCAGTCCGTAGCCAGGGCCGGGCCTCGGTGTTTACGTAAAAAGGCGAGTCTTCAATTTCCAGCCTCGGGTTAGGTTGGGTGACGTTGATGGTTGGCGGCAAGATGTTATGATGCAGCGCCAGCGCGGCTTTGATCAGGCTGGCGGCGCCAGCGGTGGCCTTGGTGTGTCCAATTTGTGATTTGATACTGCCTAGGGCAATGTGCTGCTTCCGGCCATTGTCTTCGCCAAATACTGTTTTTAGAGCCTCAACTTCGGTCGGGTCGCCGGCGATTGTGCCCGTGCCGTGCGCTTCAATCAGACTAACGCTGGTTGGAGCGTAGCCGGCATCCTCGTAGGCCCGTCGCAAGGCCAAGGCTTGTCCCGAAGCGCGGGGCGCATAAATGCTGCGAAAGCGGCCATCGCTTGAGGTCCCAATCCCCCGAATAACGGCGTAAATCCGGTCCCCATCTCGTTCTGCATCGGCCAAACGTTTGAGCACGAGCATGCCAATGCCTTCGCCGAGCATCATACCGTCCGAATCAGCGTCGAAAGGACGTGTGATTTGCAGCCGGGAAAGGGCCGGGGTTTTACTAAAGCACATGTACATAAAGATCGAATTATCGGTATCTACCCCACCGGTAATCATCATATCGCAACGTTGTTCAAGCAATTCGCTCATAGCCATCTTAAGGGCACTCAGCGAACTGGCGCAGGCCGCATCGACCACGCAGTTAATGCCACCAAGATCCAAACGATTGGCGATCCGCCCGGAAACGACATTACCCAACAAGCCGGGAAAGGCTGCTTCATCCCAGCCTACAAAGCCCAGCTTGTACCTTTCGATGATAGCTTGCCTATCTTGCTCGGCTATGCCATAGCTTTGCAAGACTTTTTCCAAGATAGGGTATTGTAAACGGCTAGTCAGCGGTGTAATCAGTTTCTGCCCGCCACCTACCCCCAAAATAACGCCGGTACGTTCCCGCGTAGTGTCGTCTGCCGGCTCGTAGCCGGCATCCTTTAAGGCGGCTTTGGCCACCAGTAGGCCCAACAATTGCGACACTTCGGTCACTTCCAAAATATTAGGTGGCAGCCCAAACTCCAGGGGGTCAAAATCGATATCGGGCAGGAAGCCGCCACGCTGAGCATAGGTTTTGTCAGGCACACTGGGATCCGGATCGTAATAATCATCGACTGGCCAGCGAGAGGGGGGCACATCAGTAATACAATCTTTCTTACGGACGATATTGTCCCAATATTCGCGCAGATTTTTGGCCTCCGGAAAAATACCGGCCAGGCCAATAATGGCAATTGGGATTTGTTGCAGAGTTCTAGACAATTTTTTATCCACCTTTACCTATTTTTCGCCCCTTAACGCTCGATTAGAGGTTGGTAACCAGATTGATAGCCAATTACCAGACATACTCGACATTTGGGATAAGGATTAGGACCAAGTAAAAATTAAATAACTTGCTCAGGTCTGAGACTACATGCCAGGCCATCAAATCGGGAGGTTATTGAATGTATGTTCCTGGTAGCCTGTTCAAAACCTTATCTTAATTTTTCGATGACAGAAGCAGCGAAAAGGGGCCATCCGCGCATAGTCTAAGGCACAACCCGGATTCTGCCAAATTTTATGCTTAAGATTTTGATACCATATTTAGAGTCAGGTTGCTTGTCGTGGATTTGGGACAAATTTGTCATGGATTGAGGACAATCGAAGGTAAAGTCTTGATTTAGTCAATCAACTGTGTTAGACTTGTTGCCAATTTAAGCCCATTTGCGTTAGACCCAATATGAATAGTCATAGTGCAGATACTCGCCTTACGCAACTGACACCCAGACGCAGTATCATGCGATCCTTCACCTATCTTTTGTGGCTGTTTTGTGAAACGGCAAGTTGGATTGTGCACCCAAAAAAGCTGTCTCCCCAGGAAGATACCCGGCGATGCTATGAGCAGGCGGCTAATAAAGTGGGCTTGCAGCTGCAGTTTCGGCGGGACGCAACCCACGACTATTTTCTTGCCGCGCTGGAAGGGTCTGACCGGTTCGAAGCGTTTAAGAAGGAAAATAAAGCGTTTATGTTCAAATTTTTGTGGTCCCCTTTTCTCAAGGATCCCCGCTATTTTTTCATCGCGTTCTTATATACTACTTATGGGGTTTGGACGTGGCAATTTCGCAGTGGCAACAAAAGCCCCCTGAAACACAAATGGCTTATATTTGAAGCAAACAATTTTTAACAGCACCTTATTGATAATATCTTAGTGAAGGAAGCTTCAGACCATGCCTATTCTGGAACGTAATAGCATTACTTACCTCGTTATCATAATTGTGAGCATTACCCTAGCCTTCACGATCCGTCCCCTTCTTATTCTCTTGTGGCCGGGTGTACTCCTATTCGATGACCTTGCCTACTTCTTTTTCGCCAGGTCCATATTTGATACGGAGATTGCGATTCAAAGGGGCTATCAGTTCGGTGACACGTTTGTAGATAATCAGTCTGGGCACGGTCGAGACTTAGGCTTTAATCTCTATAACGGTGATTTATCGAAACCGATGAAACAAGCTCAGCAAGATAAATGGGACTTTATGTTAAGTAAACTCACCCTAAAACCTGGTGATAAACTCATTGACATCGGATGCGGCTACGGCGATTGGCTCAACTATGCCCGCGCTCAGGGGATTGAGGTTATCGGGGTCAATTTATCACCTGAACAAAGCCGGTTCGCCCAGGAGCAATACGGTCTTGAAGTGATCATTGCCAACTGGAAAGATATTCCTAAAACCCCGGACCTGCGTGACCAGCTCTATGGCAAATTTGATGCCGTTACCTTTATGGATACGATTGAGCATTACGTACCCTCGAAGTATCGTAATAAATATGAGCAGAGAGGTAAAATCTATACCAGCATGTTTGAGATGGCCTATAACCTGCTTAAAGACAAGTCAGAGTCACCTAAGGTATTCATCTCTTGTTTACACATGACGAACCAGCCCAGGACGCTAAACGATTACTTCGCTTGCTACTTGCAAACCCGCTTTCACTCCGGTTTCTATCCGGTGGGGGATGACGGCTTAATGAGATGGTCATCCGATTACTTTGAAGAGGTTGAGCGCCATGATAAGACCGAAGATTATCGGCTCACCTCCGTCCTTGATCCGGGTCACTTTGGCTCCCCAACCATCAACTGGACCAAAAAGAAAATAGGTCGGGTCTTGCTCTTATTTTTGCTAGACCCCCACCACCTTCACAAATGGTTGGAATACAAAGTCGATGCCTGGATGTGGCACTTTGGTAAAGATGCGTTTAACAAAAACTACGATAACGATTATCAGAAACAGCTGCGCCACGTGACCTTATGGTGGCTCATTTTGCAAAAAATTCCACAGTTTCATCCAAAATGATTGAGCAATACAGCCCATCAAACCTCCTGCTGCGGAGTGCTCAAGCAATCGCCAATTATATTGGCTGGCGGGTGGAGGTCGAACAACCTGTGCCTCAAAAGTGTGTCATTATCGGAGCGCACCATACCTCTAGCACAGATTTGTGCGCTACGTTCCTCTTGACCACGGCGCTTGGCGTGAAATTTCACTGGGTGGGCAAAGATACCCTTTTTTGGGGACCATTGGGCTTGATCTTCCGGCGGTTAGGGGGTGTTCCCGTTAACCGCCGGCAAAGCACCAACTTTGTGGAGCGGATAGCCATTCTATTCCAACAGGAGGATGTTTTGCGATTGGCCATCATCCCCGAGGGGACACGTCGCAAAGCAGCTTATTGGAAGACAGGATTTTATTATATCGCTCTGGCGGCCCAGGTTCCGGTTGTGATGGGATTTGCCGATTATAAGCGAAAGGTGGTCGGCATAGGCCCCTCCTTCATCCCGTCAGGCGACATTCAGGCTGATATGCAGCTTATCCGTGAATTTTACACCAGCATAACGGGCCGCTTTCCCGACCGACAGAGTGAGATCAGGATTCGGGAGTAGGATAATAAAGACAATAACACCCCCTGAGCTGACGGGCATAATTTCCCCCAGTTTCGATAAACGGCCCACACTACGTGGGTGTACATATCCCCGCTGCAAAAAGCAATGTAGAAAATTGCCAGAAAGGCGCCAATCGTGCCCCAGTAAAGATAGGCCACGACGGCTAAGAGTACGGAGGTACTCGTCTGCAGGGTAATCCCCCGGCGTCCCCAACGCAGGTAATTGATATTACTGACCATCATCAGGTAAACATTCACACTGACGATCACGAAGAGAAAACTGAGTCCGGGTGGATGATATAGGGTTTCGGGAAATAGGCCAGCTAAGGATACCGAGGCGATGATCAAGCCGGCCGGCGGGGATGCGGGCAGGCCGAGAAAACCCTCTCCGCGCGTGAGATTCGTTTGTGATTGAGAACAAATTCAGCGCTCCAACACTCTTCTAACACTTTACTGATAGAATTCTAACACGGGTTGACTATGATGTAAGCAGTATTTGCTGGACCATATCAAGCACTTATCTATTCACATTGAAAACCCAATGTAATTTAGGAGGATTCACTCATGGGAAAAATCATCGGAATTGATTTGGGTACAACCAACAGCGTCGTAGCCGCGATGGAAGGCGGCGATCCCGTTGTAATTCCAAATGCTGAGGGAGGTCGCACGACGCCAAGTGTTGTTGCCTTTAATAAAACTCAAGAACGATTGGTTGGCCAAACGGCCAAACGCCAAGCGGTAACAAATTCTGACAATACAATTTATTCGGTCAAGCGCCTGATTGGTCGTCCTTTTGACGATACGGCCGCGGAACGTAAGATGTTGTCTTACCAGGTGAAGAAAGGTTCCGGCCACGATGCCCAAGTCCACGCTCCGGTTATGAACCGAGACTACACCACTCAAGAAATATCAGCGATGATCTTACAGAAGTTAAAGACAGATGCCGAGGCATATCTGGGAGAGCCGGTGACCGAGGCGGTGATCACTGTACCGGCATACTTCAACGACAGCCAGCGTCAGGCAACTAAGGATGCCGGTAAGATTGCCGGCTTAAGTGTCCGCCGCATTATCAACGAGCCGACAGCCGCGGCTTTGGCCTATGGTCTCGACAAGAAAAGCAACGAAACCATCTTGGTATTCGACCTGGGTGGCGGTACGTTTGATGTGAGCATCCTGGAAGTAGGCGACGGCATCATCGAAGTGAAAGC
>JBFGLD010000171.1:0-8658 GCA_041576335.1 Anaerolineae bacterium
ACTGTGTTCGCCTGAGATTCAACTACTTTGCTGGCCCTACGAAGCCGTGTTATACTGGGTAAACTATGGCCCACGATTTCTCTTATGCAACCTATCTCTCTCCGTTTAGCTGGCGCTACGGCAGCGGCGAGATGCGTCACATTTGGAGCGAGGCTTATAAACGACGCTTGTGGCGGCAACTGTGGCTGGCCTTAGCCGAAGCACAGCAAACAATGGGGTTGGTTAGCCAGGCCCAGGTGGAAGATCTGCGGGCGCACGTAGATGAAGTTGACGTCGAGCGCGCTTTGGAAATTGAAGCGGAGATTCAGCACGACTTAATGGCCGAAGTCAAAACGTTTGCCGCCCAGTGTCCTGTTGGTGGCGGAATCATCCATCTGGGCGCGACATCAATGGATATTGAGGATAATGCCGACGCATTACGACTGGGTCAGAGCCTGGATTTGGTCGTGAGCCGATTAACTGAACTGCTAATAGGGTTAGCAGCTCAAATAGAGAAATGGGCCAAGACACCGGTCATCGGTTTCACTCATCTGCAGCCGGCCGAACCGACGACCTTAGGCTACCGCCTGGCTCAATACGGCTTCGATCTGTTAATCGATCTGGGGGAGCTGCGCCGGGTACGCCACGGTATTCGAGGTAAAGGGTTTAAGGGCGCAGTGGGTACGTCGGCCTCATACTATGAGCTGCTTTCAACGTCATCGCCGCAATCCGGATCAGAGGATCCGGCCGGGAAAGTGAGCCGGCTTGAGGCCCAAATTATGGCTGCGATCGGCCTTGAATCCTTTCCCGTAGCCACCCAAACATATCCGCGTAAACAAGATTGGCTTGTGCTCAATGGGCTGGCCGGCTTGGCCGGTTCACTTTATAAATTTGCGTTTGACCTACGGCTTTTGCAAAATCCTGCGCTGGGGGAGTGGGCCGAACCGTTTGGCCGTAAGCAAGTGGGTTCCAGCGCGATGCCCTTCAAACGAAATCCTATTAATGCCGAAAATATCGACAGCCTGGCGCGGTTTGTGGCTGTGCTGCCTCGTGTGGCCTGGGATAATGCGGCGCATTCGCTGCTCGAGCGCACCCTGGACGACTCTGCCAATCGGCGTGAAATTTTCCCCAGTGCATTTTTGGCAGCGGATGAAATCTTACGTCGGGCGACCCGTCTGGTGCGCGATTTGCAGGTAGACGAAGCCGCCCTGGCCCGTAATCTGGAAAAATATGGCACCTTTGCCGCAACGGAGCGGCTGTTGATGGCCGCCGTCAAGGCCGGCGCTGACCGGCAGCAGATGCACGAAATCATTCGTGAACATAGTCTGGCCGCGTGGGCCGAGGTCGCCGCCGGTCGGGCTAATCCCTTGCCAACCCGGCTGGCTCGTGATACCAGAATTACCGGCTATCTTACTGCGGAGCAGGTGGCCGGCTTAATGGAGGCCGGCCGGTACGTGGGCGACGCCCCTGAACGAGCACAAAATTTGGCAGAACAAATCAAAACGGCTGTTGCGTCTGAGGCGTTTAGCCGTGACGATTAAAGCCATTACGTTTGATTTCTGGTCTACCCTCTACCGCGGCAAAACAATTGATTTTAGCCAACGCCTGCTTAGATTAAAAACAGCGATCGAACAAAGCAGTGGGGTTACCGTTCAGTTCGAGCAGCTCCAGGCGGCTGTCGAACTCGCTCGAGACACGTGGAATCGAACCTGGGTGGAACAGTACCGTACCATGGATGCTGCTGACTGGCTCCGCGTCATTCTAAACGAATTGGCCCTCTCCCTGGCTGCAAACGACTTCGGTCAAATCCAAGCCAAAATGGAAACCAATGTCCTCCATGAATTGCCGACCTTGGTTCCTGAGGCCAGAGAGGTGCTGGCAGCATTAGCGACCGACCATAAACTGGCGCTGATCTCCGATACCGGAATTACTCCCGGACGTGTCCTGCGCCAGATTTTGGAAAAAGACGGCATTATCGGCTTTTTTTCCCAACTTACCTTCTCAGATGAAGTTGGCCGCAGCAAGCCTCATCCAGACGCCTTTTTGACGACACTCTACACTCTCGGCGCTCGACCCAGCCAGGCTGTCCACGTGGGCGATCTGCTGCGAACCGATATTGCCGGGGCCCAGCGCGTCAACATGCGAGCCGTACAATATGTTGGCATCAACTATGATCAGGGTGCATCTACTTTGAATTCACAGGACACCATGATTACGCCCGATGCCGTGATTGAAAACCACACGGAACTGCTGACACTGTTGCCACAATGGCACAACGGAACCAATGTTCTCAATACGGAAACAGCACCAAATTACAATTGAGACCTTATTGGCAATTTTACGGGTTTTGAAGGGGTATAAAACTTCTTTGTCTTTCTTTATTCGACGTGGTAAGATGACCGGTAATTGGTGTTCGTTTCGGAAAATGAGGTGCTTTGATGACGGTAAAAACGCCTACCTTCCCCGATGAATGGTTTATTAAAAATTTACCTGATTTATACCAGGAGCACCCTGACCTGGTTTCTCGTTTTTTGCATAGTTTGCTGACCGAGAATGAGGAATTGCGGTGGACCTTGGTTATTAAGGCTTACCAAGCCCGAGATATTAATCTGGGTAAGGCAGCCGAATTTCTCGGTCTCCACGAACTAGAACTTAGAGATCGATTTTTGGAATTGGGTATTCCTTTGCGCCTTGGACCAGCTGATTTGGCCGAGGCCAGGGCCGAAGTTGAGGCGGTGCGGGCCTGGTACGGACACAATTCGGGTGATACAGAGCAGTGATTGCCCTGTTGGATAACACCGTGCTTTCCAACTTCACGCTTATTGAGCGGGCTGAATTGGTAAACTTGGCTTTGGGTGAAGATGCCGCTACGACTCAAGCCGTATAGGATGAGTTCCAAGCGGGCATAGATCTGGGCAGGTTATCTAGCGAAGATTGGTCTTGGCTGCCGATTTTAACAATGACAGAAGCAGAAAAAAAATCTTTATGACCTTCTAATCAGACGTTTGAACGCGGGTGAAGCTTCTTGTCTCGCTATCGCAGCAAGTCGGGGTTATCGGATCTTTACAGACGATCAGGATGCCCGGGAGTTGGCCGCCATACGACATATCCCAGTCTCAGGGACTCTGGGCCTGTTAGTTTTGTTGGTAGATTTGAAGATCATTTCTCTTGCCGATGGAAATGATTTATTGAGCAGGATGATCTCTGCAGGCTATCGATCTCCTGTAACCTCCCTGCAAGAACTAAACTAATCGCAAATCAAGATTGCCTCAATATAGATGATTTGAATGTCCAATGGATGAAGTAGCTTTACAAGAACTGATCGAAGAAGCCACCGTGGATTGTTACGGTGAAGATGAGGAGTTTTGGGGATTTTTGGCCTCGTTTTAGAATCTGTTGTTTCCCTTTCAGGCGACGGTACTCGGTGACCAAGTTAAGGTCATTGGTATTGCCGAGCAGAGTAGTGTGCGGCGTGGTGTGTTGGTCAAGTTGGAGAAACAGGGGCGGATTTATACTTTCCCGTTGTCGGAGCTTGATGTCAGCGAGTTAGAAGGCGATACGGCTAACTGGTTATGCCTCATTCGCAATCGGCCACATGGGCTCCTCATTAACCATCAAATGAAACACATCCGGCCGGGTATAATGTCCGACCACATCAAAATCGAACTTGCCGCGAGCCACCTCCGCCAGATCGAGATCAGCGTAAAGAATACCCTCCTCATCGGACAAAGGCCCGGCCAACACATCGCCCAAAGGTGAAATAATAGCGCTCCCGCCTCGACACATAATCTTCGGCTGATCGGCCAGATCTTCGATGCCGTCCAAATCGGGCGGATACATCGACTTGGTCACAAATTGATTGCAGCCTAGCACAAAGCAGCGTCCCTCACAGGCAATATGACGGAGGGTAGCCTGCCAGCTATCGCGAGCATCGGCGGTGGGGGCCAGATAGATGTCAACCCCTTTGCTGTACATGGCCATCCGAGCCAACGGCATGCAGTTTTCCCAGCAAATCAAGCCGCCCATCGTGCCGTACTCGGTATCGATGGTGGTTAAGGTACTGCCGTCGCCCTCTCTCCAGATCAGACGTTCGGCGGCGGTGAGCTTGAGTTTGCGGTGTTTGCCCAGAAGGTCGCCATTTGGGCCGAAGTAGAGGGGGTACAGTAGAGGGTGCCGCCACTGAATTGGGTGTCTCGTTCAATGACGCCGACGGCTAGATAAGTGCCGGTTTCGCGGGCCACCTTGCCCAGAGCCTCGGTGGCCGGGCCGGGGACATCGACAGCGTTGGCCCAGTAGCGCTGCCAGGTACAGCGACCCTCGGGGCTGCGGCTGCCGACGACCGTGCCGAAGAATAGTCCGCGTGGATAACAAGGGACCAAGCCGGGGGGTCTATCGTTGATTTGAGGCGGACAAGGTAACCATCAAGTGAGCATTGGGCAAAGTGACGAGTTTGCCAACAGAATCCTTTAGCGTCGAGCCTTGAAATTAATTTTTGGCTGGATGCAAAAACTGGAACCAAATTGACGAGCCACCCCAGTTGAGGTATAATGCTGAAGCTGTCCAATTAGCAAAAAACTTTATCTCGCCGAAGTGGCGGAACTGGCAGACGCGCTACGTTCAGGGCGTAGTGAGGGTTCCCTCGTGTGGGTTCGACTCCCACCTTCGGCATTGTCCGATTGAATCATAATTGTGCCGCATTCGTCTAGGGGCCAAGGACGCCGCCCTCTCAAGGCGGTAACACGGGTTCGAATCCCGTATGCGGCACCTGGCTGTAAGCGGTATGGTGGCTGTAGCTCAATGGTGGAGCACCTGGTTGTGGCCCAGGAGGCTACGGGTTCGAGCCCCGTCAGCCACCCACTAAAAAAAAGTGACCGGTAATTTACCGGTCACTTTGTGTTTTTAGGAGGCGCGTTCGTACAGTTCCAGAAGCACGCCATGAGCTGATTTCGGGTGAATAAAAACGTAGCGATCACCGCGCTGGTTAGTACGCACTTCGCCGAGGACCTCGAGGCCGCGGGCTGCCATCTCGTTGGTGGCGGCATCGATACTGTCAACTTCTACACAAACGTGGTGCAGTCCCTCGCCTCGTTTGGCTAAAAACTTGGCAACACCGCTGTCGTCGGAGGTAGGCTGGATCAGTTCAATCTCATCCTGGCCTTCCGGAGCGGGCATATAGGCGACTCGTACCTTTTCGGCGGGCTCTTCGTTGATTTGGTGCAGCGGTAAACCGAGCACATCCCGGTACACTTCGAGCGCTTTTTCAATGTTTTCTACCACAATTGCGATATGATCAATTTTTTTTATGGCCATCGTCCTCTCCTATATGGTCACGGGTGGTTCGTATTCGCCCCATACCTCTCGCAAGGTGTGGCAAATTTCGCCGGTAGTGGCATAAGCCTCAACAGCAGTCAAAATAAGGGGCATTAAGTTTTCTGTTCCTGTGGCCGCTTGCTTTAAATTAGCCAGGGCTTGCTGCACAGCCGCGTTGTCACGCCGCCGGCGCAGCGCGGCCAGACGTTCGCATTGTTGCTGCCGGACCGTTTCGTCGACTCGTAAAATTTCGGGCTTCACTTCCTCAGCGACTGAAAACTTGTTGACGCCGACGACGACGTTTTCTTTCTTTTCAACCCCAACCTGATACTCGTAGGCCGTTTGCTGAATCTCTCCCTGGACGTACCCCTGCTCAATAGCCGTCAAGGCCCCGCCCAGTTCATCAATTTTAGCAATGTAGGCTTCGGCCTTGGCTTCCAGCGCATCGGTAAGCGACTCTACATAGTAGCTGCCCGCCAGCGGATCAATAGTGTCTGCGGCTCCACTTTCGTGAGCGATAATCTGCTGGGTGCGCAGGGCGACCTGGGCCGCTTCTTGCGTGGGCAGACCCAGGGCTTCGTCCATCGAGTTGGTGTGCAGTGATTGCGTACCGCCAAGCACCGCCGACAGGGCCTGGATGGTGGTGCGGGCGACGTTATTCACCGGTTGTTGGGCAGTTAGGGTACTGCCTCCGGTTTGGGTGTGGAAGCGGAGCATCCACGATTTCTCGTCGCCAGCTCCAAATCGCTCGCGCATAATCCGGGCCCACATTCGCCGGGCTGCCCGGAATTTGGCTACCTCTTCCAAGAAATTATTGTGAGCATTGAAGAAGAAAGACAAGCGTGGCGCTAAGTCATCCACGCTCAAGCCGACATCGATCGCTGCCTGGACATAGGCAATACCATTAGCCAAGGTAAAGGCAATTTCTTGGGCGGCACTGCTACCCGCTTCGCGAATGTGGTAACCGCTAATCGAGATCGTGTTCCACTGCGGTACCTCCTCATAGCAATAAGCCATCACATCGGAGATAAGACGCATGGACGGTTTGGGCGGATAAATGTAGGTACCTCTGGCAATATACTCTTTCAATATGTCATTCTGGACCGTACCCTTGAGTTTGGACGGTAGCATACCCTGCTTTTTGCCGACGGCGATGTACATGGACAACAGCACCGCGGCCGGCGCATTGATGGTCATACTGGTCGAAACTTTGTCCAGCGGAATGCCATCCAGCAAGGTTTCCATATCTTCTAGCGATGAAATTGAAACCCCGACCTTACCGACCTCGCCTACGGCGATCGAGTCGTCAGCATCGTAGCCAATTTGGGTAGGCAAATCAAAAGCAACGCTCAGGCCCGTTTGTCCTTGGGCCAGCAAATATTTATAACGGCGGTTGCTCTCCTCGGCCGTGGCAAAACCGGCATATTGACGAATCGTCCAAAATCGCCCGCGATACATGGTCGGCTGCACGCCGCGGGTGAACGGATACTCACCGGGGAAACCCAGTTTATCTATGTAGCCGTCTGCCGCCCCATTCGCCGGTATGTATACACGCTCTACTTCTATGTCTGAGCTGGTTGTAAACCTATTTTTCCGCTCCGGAAAGCGCTTCAAAGTTGGTTCGACTTTATCTTGCTGCCATGCATCAATTTGCGATTTAAATCGCTTGTCATAATGCCCCCTTTCGACTAATAAAGACACGCCCGGTGAGTTGCAGGGTTAACGTAAGCCGGGCTTAACCGTCACAGGTCACCAGGTTGCGCTTGGAAATTATTCCAAATTTTTAGATTGCCGGCGCAATTATAACCTGCTCCAAGGTAATTGCCCAAAAACACTTTCCAACAAAGCCTTACTCTAACGAGTTTTGATCATCAAAATCGGAAAACAGCCGGAAGCAAGGAAGATTTGAAGATTGGCAGGCTGGGCAGCGCAAAAATCAACGACCCAACCCATTACCCAATTTTGTAGTAAAAATTCAATCGGTTATGGGCAGCAATAATGACGGCGCAACGGCAATGGTCGTAATGTATTATACAGCAAGTCTAAATATAAAGTCGTTGTCATTTATATTCAAGTGACATTTGCCATTATTATTTACGATAAATGTCATAATAACGGCTTTTCAACATAATGACAGGGTGGCATAATAGACGAGGCCGTAAAACCTGCTATTAAGCCTGATGGCCTGCAGCAGAAGTATTGCTTCAGAGGGTACCACAAAAATTTAGGAATCCAAAGCGCAGCGGTGGTGCATCATAACCTTGGACTCCGGAGATAAGCACGATAACCCGCGGGTGGGCCTAACCTGGTTAGGTCCAGTAGAGCGCGAGGACATCCCAGTTGCTCCAAAAATCGAAAAGACTAATGCCGGCCAGCAGCAGCCCGCCGACAATGTTAACGAAATAGATGTTAACACCTTTTCTCATTTTCGTTACCTACTCAACGGGTGGCACCACGAGAATGATACAAATTTGAGAGGTTAAACTCAGTACCGATACTTACGAGATGGGTCTTGTATGCAATAAGCTAGCTTGGTATACTAAAATTGTCGAAGCAAAACCGAACCGCATTCGCAAAATGGAGGAAGCCATATGAAGGCGATGCAGTTAAAACAGACCTCGGCCATCAATACCGGCCCATTATCAGAGATTGATATCGAAAAGCCAAAGCCGGGCCCAGGTCAGGTATGTTTGAAAATTCATACGTGTGGCGTTTGCCATACGGACCTGCATATTGTCGAAGGTGACCTGGCCCTGCCACGGCTACCGCTCATCCCCGGTCATCAAATCGTGGGCACAGTTGAGGCGGTGGGCGAGCGGGTTACGCTGCATCAGGCCGGTGACCGGCTGGGAGTACCCTGGCTGTATCACACCTGCGGCCAATGTCGCTACTGCCTGGCCGGCCGGGAAAACCTCTGCCAGAACATTCGCTTTACCGGCCTCCATGCCGATGGGGGGTACGCCGAATATATTGTGGTCGATGAGAAGTTTGCCTATCCTATTCCGGCTGTGTTCGGCGATGCGGCCGCGGCTCCGCTGTTGTGTGCCGGCGTTATCGGCTTTCGCTCGCTGCGCCTCAGCCAGATTCAGCCCGGGCAGCGGCTGGGCCTGTACGGTTTTGGGGCGGCAGCACACATTGTGATCCAGATAGCGCACCACTGGGACTGCGAAGTCTTTGTATTTACGCGCAGCCAGCATCACCGGAAATTGGCTCAATCATTGGGAGCCGTGTGGACCGGAGGAGCGGAGGATGATCCCGGCACTGTAATGGCTAGCAGCATCATTTTTGCCCCGGCCGGCTGGCTGGTACCGGAAGCGTTAAGGCTGCTGGATAAGGGAGGAACCTTGGCTCTGGGCGGCATCCACATGA
>JBFGLD010000172.1:0-8648 GCA_041576335.1 Anaerolineae bacterium
CCTCTTTGTAATAATCAATCAGCGGGGCTGTCTGAGCGTGATACGTCTTAAGGCGAGCTCGAATTGTATCGGGATTATCATCATCACGCTGGTACAACTCGCCGCCGCATTTATTACAAATACCCGCCTTGGCAGGTGGATTAAATTCTTTGTGGTAGGGTGTCTGACAATTTCGACAAATAAGCCGTCCTGACAAGCGTCTGACAATTTCCTCGTCAGACACCTCAATATGAAGCACGCCGTCTAACCGACGCTTCAGGTTGGTCATAATTTGGGTAAGGGCTTGAGCTTGAGACAGGGTGCGGGGAAAGCCGTCGAGAATAAAGCCATCGCGGGTGTCGGGCTGCGACAGCCGCTCCCTGACCATAGCCTCAGTGACGTCATCCGGGACCAATTCACCCCGGTCCATATAGGTTTTGGCCAACTTGCCCAAGTCGGTTTGATTTTTTAGATTTTCGCGGAACAGATCACCCGTGGCAATATGCTTCAAGCCCAGTTCTTTCTTTAAGTGCTCCGCTTGAGTCCCTTTGCCCGAACCCGGCCCTCCGATTAGAACAATGTTGAGGCCTTGTTGGGTTGTCTGCTCTGGCGAGAGCGCAATGACGTCCCCTTTAAGGGCCTGGAGTTGCTCAGTCTCCTCCCGCGTTGCCGCCCGACCTTCCCGTCTCTGCACGGCTTCAAGCGCTGCGACAATAGCCAAATGCACTTGTTCAATTTCACCGGCCCCATCAACGATGAACAATTTGCCCGACTCTTGGTAATGCTCTAGCAGTGGACCCATGACCCGATGGGATGTTTTGAGCCGGGCCCGGATGGTTTCAGGTTTATCATCTTCGCGGCGATAAACGTCACCATGACATAAGTCACAAATACCTTTAACCGCGGGCGGCTTAGATTCCAAATGATAGGGAGACTGACATGTGCGGCAGATTATCCGGCCAGGCAATCGCCTGATAATTTCTTCGTCGGCCAACTTCAGATAGACAACTGCCTCGAGATGACGATCTGTTTCCTCAAAAAGCTCATCAAGGGCATTCGCCTGGTAAATGGTTTGCGGAAACCCGTCAAAAAGAATGCGCTTACCGGGCAAAACTTTCCACAGCCACTCTTCGACCATGGCATCGACAACTTCATCCGGCACCAATTCACCCCGATTCATATATCTTTTGGCCAAAATTCCCAGGGCTGTACGTTTCTCCAGACTCTCGCGCAGCAAATCGCCGGTAGAGATGTGCAGCAGGTCGAACTTGACAGCCAACTTCGCCGCTTGCGTGCCCTTGCCGGCACCAGATGGGCCGATTAACGCAACTGTCATTATTTTGCTCCTTTCGTTTTTCTTGTGGCTCAACTGCCGGTTATTAATACATCATAACATGTTTGCGCAAGTTTGCAATCCATTGATAAACGACAATTAACCACGCCAAAAACTAAAGGATGGAGGGATGCATACACACCCCTCCATAACTTAAAACTTAACGCAAATGATGGTATTAGTGAACCGCGGCCGTGCCTGCGCCTCTGGGGATCCGGACCGACTCAACCATATCTTGAATTTCTTGAGGCGGCGCTTCAGTCATGCGCGAAATGGTGAAGGCGATGACAAAGTTGAGGAGCATGCCGACAGTGCCAATACCTTGAGCTGTGATCCCGAGAAACGAAGGCAAGATCGGTTCTGCGGTACCCAAGAGTTGGACCGAGCGCATCAGCAAGATCATAATGGCGGTGAAGGTAATGCCGATCACCATCCCGGCAATGGCCCCTTTGCTGTTGGTGCGCTTATCAAAGATACCCAACATAATAGTGGGGAAGAAACTGGCGGCAGCCAGGCCAAAGGCAAAGGCGACGACCTCGGCTACGAAGCCGGGCGGGTTAATCCCGAAGTATCCGGCGACGAGAATAGCCCCCAGAATCGCAAGGCGGCCAAAGAACAGTCGTTGACTTTCCGTTGCGTCCGGTTTGAGCCAGCGATAGTAAATATCGTGGGCCAATGAGCTGGAAATAACCAACAGCAAACCCGAAGCCGTAGACAGCGCCGCGGCCAGACCTCCGGCAGCCACCAGGCCGATCACCGGGCCGGCCAAGCCGGCTACCTCTGGGGTAGAGAGAACAATGATGTCCCGGTCAATCGAGATTTCGTTGGCATCGCCGGCAGCTAATTGCAGCGCCCCATCGCCATTTTTATCCTCAAAAGACAATAGTCCGGTTGTTTCCCAGGAGCGAGCCCAGCCAAGGTCGGCCCGAGACTGAAGGTCCGCCGTCGGCAAGCCGTTCAGGGTGTTGATCAGGTTGTACTTGGCAAACACGGCCAGGGCCGGGGCGGTCGTGTAGAGCAAGGCGATAAACAGCAGCGCCCAGCCGGCAGAGTAGCGCGCCGCCCGGACCGACTTGACGGTGTAAAAACGTACGATCACGTGGGGCAGGCCGGCCGTCCCGGCCATAAGGGCCAGGGTAATGGCAAAAACGTCGATCATACTCCTATTAGAATTGATATACGAACTCAACCCCAAATCCTGTTGAATTCCCTCAAGTCTGGGCACGATGTCGCTAAAGGTGAGAGCGGCTTGGGGGATCGGATTGCCGGTCAGGACAACGGCGATGGCGATTGAGGGAATGAGGTAGGCCAGGATGAGGACGCTATATTGGGCCACCTGGGTCCAGGTGATACCCTTCATCCCCCCCAAAATGGCGAAAAAGGCCACAATAACCATGCCGATGACCACCCCCCATTCAATAGATGTTTGCAGGAAGCGGCTGAAGACAATTCCAACCCCGCGCATCTGGCCGGCTACGTACGTGAAAGAAATGAAGATAGCGCAAATAGCGGCAACCAGCCGAGCTGTTCGGGAGTAGTAGCGGTCGCCCACAAAATCCGGGACGGTGTACTTCCCAAACTTACGCAGGTAAGGCGCCAGCAAGAGCGCCAGCAGGACATAGCCGCCCGTCCAGCCCATCAGGTAAATGGCCCCGTCATACCCCATAAAGGCGATCAGCCCGGCCATGGAGATGAAAGAGGCGGCCGACATCCAGTCGGCGGCCGTTGCTGCACCGTTGGCCACCGCCGGAACACCCTGCCCGGCGACATAAAATCCCTTGGTGTCACGGACGCGGTTCATATATCCGATATAAATATAAGCGGCAAAGCTAATGCCAACAAATATCAGGGTCCAAACTTCAGTGCTCATTCTCTATGTCCCTCCCTATTCTTGTACATCATACTCTTTATCAACTCTGTCCATCAGGAAAGAGTAGACAAAGATCAAAATTACGAACGTGAACATCGAACCCTGCTGGGCAAACCAAAACCCAATCGGCAGTTGCCCCACGTAGATCCCACTTAAGGCCGGAGCCAATAGGATCCCCAAGACGTAAGAGACCAGGGCCCAGATGCTCAGTAGGATTATAATAAGCCTTAAGTTAGCTCTCCAATACCCCAAAGCATTTTCTTTTTCTTGTTCGCTCATGGTTTTCCTCGTTTAAAATATTGAATTGATATTTGCCAATCTGGCGTTGAAAGTTAATCTTTGGGAACAATAGGTTACTGGTAACTATTCAGCCAAGACCAGCACTCCTTGAAAAACAGGCCGAATTGTTGGTCAACAACACCTGTAATTATGGGATATTGCCATTTATCGCGCAGGACTGCCAGTCCTCAATGGATAACCTGAATAGTTGCGGTACTTTACCTAAAACCCAGCTTACGAGTCTATTCTTAGGCCACTTCCCTCCTTCCCGGGTATGGATATCCAAATCTACCCTTACTTAAACACAGACCATCACGGGTGAATTTGGACCAGGCTTAAATTTTCTAGCACTACCCGAAAAATTCGCTTTCCTACTCTTCTCCCTGAACCATTTTGCGGACTTCTTCGACGATATCAGGGTTAGCCAGCGTTGTGACATCACCAATGTCTGCCCGATTGGAGATAGCCCCCAATACCCGCCGCATGATCTTGCCTGACCGCGTCTTGGGCATATCCGGGACGATATACACATGTTTCGGCCGGGCAATTTTGCCGATATTCTCGACGATGGCGTTTTCGACACTCTTTTCGATATCTCTGCTTGGCTCTAATCCTGGCTTGAGCGAGATGTAAATATCTGGCACTTTTCCTTTTAGCTCATCGGCCACCGGTACAACGGCTGCTTCGGCCACTTCCGGCACCACCAAACAGGCCGACTCGATCTCTTTTGTACCTAGGCGGTGTCCGGCAACGTTGATCACATCATCCACCCGGCCCAAGATACGATAGTAGCCGTCCGCCGCCTGGACGGCGGCATCGCCGGGGAAGTAGGGCCAATCGCGCCAAGCTTTGCTTTCCGGGTTTCTACAGTATTTGGCATAATAGGTCGAAACGTATCGGCTTCGATCCCCCCAAATCGTCTGGAACTGCCCCGGCCAGGGATTGATGATACAAATATTACCGGCTTTACCGGTCCCGACCGGGATTTCATCACCATTTTCATCATAGATCACCGGGTGAATACCCGGCATCGCCGGCCCGGCACTGCCGGGCTTCATCGGTTGTAACGCAGGCATCGTGCTGCATAAGAAACCACCGGTTTCAGTCTGCCACCAGGTATCGACGATCGCTGCCTCACCTTTGCCGACCACTTCGTAATACCAGCGCCACACTTCCGGCTCAATCGGTTCGCCCACCGTGGTCATATGCTTGAAGCGGTAGTTATATTTGGCCGGCTCATCCGGCCCTGCTTTCCGCAGCATTCTTACCGTCGTCGGCGCCGTGTGGAAAATATTGACGTCGAACTGCTCCGCTATCCGCCATGCGCGCCCGGCATCCGGATAGGTTGGCACGCCTTCGAAGACCACGCTTGTCGCAGCCAGCGACAGCGGGCCGTACACAATGTACGAATGGCCGGTAATCCAACCGATATCGGCCATACACCAGTAAACGTCTTCCGGGTGGATATCTTGCACATACTTTGATGTACCCGTAACGTAGGCCAGGTAGCCGCCGATCCCGTGCTGGCAGCCCTTCGGACGACCCGTCGTGCCGCTGGTGTACATTAAGAAGAGCGGGGCTTCGGCCGGCATTGACACCGGTTCAACCCTTTTACCGTGGTAGCCCTTGAGCAGATCGTTGACAAAATAATCCCGCCCTTCGACCATTGGCGTATCGGAGGAGTATTTCCCCGGATACCGCTGCCAGACCAGCACCTTCTCGACAACCTGTCCTTCTTGTCCGGCGGTCTTCACCGCCTCATCGGCTTTGGATTTGTGCTCGAGCAGCTTGCCGCCCCGGTAATAAGCATCCATTGAAATCAACACTTTGCTGCCTGAGTCCGAAATTCGCTCGCCGCATGCCTTGCCGCTGAAACCGCCAAATACGACCGAGTGGACTGCACCCAGGCGGGCACAGGCCAGCATAGCCACCGGCAGCTCCGGCACCATCGGCATATGAATGGTTACCCGGTCTCCCGGTTTCACGCCGGCGAAGTCGCGCAGCAGCGCCGCAAACTCGTTGACCCGAATATACAGGTCCTGATAGGTAATCGCTTGGTGGGGCTCAGTTTCCGGTTCCGGCACATAGATCAGGGCTGCCTTGTTTTTGTTCTGTTTTAAGTGGCGGTCGATACAGTTGTAAGCCGCATTTAGTTTGCCACCCACAAACCACTTCCAGCAGGGGGCATCGCTGGTATCAAGCGTCGTATGCCAATACTGGTCCCAATCCAGCATGTCGGCATACTCTTTGAAGCATTCCGGGAATTTGTCCAGGCTAAAGCGATCGTAAAGATCTTGGTCGGTCATATTGGCCTGAGCAATAAACTGCGTCGACGGGTGAAAATATTCTTCTTCTTGCCAGTGTACCGCAATTTGGGCTTCAGTTAGTTCTGCACTACTCATGAACAAACCCTCCTAAAGAAATAATTTTTGTTTATTGGATTGATTTGGCACGACTAAATAAAGAGTTGATGGCGATTTATTGAGGAGCAGCGGTGAGTTACGAGAAATTTGCAGAAGATGCGCCGGACAGAAGTCGCCTCTTAGAATAGGGTAGGGTGAGATAATATTAAGTTGAAGCGCCTAAAAAACTTAACACCCAACAAATACCAATAGGTAATCGTTAGATTGGCAGTTATCAACGTATATAAGGTTGTTATTAATTGAGCCTGTAAATGCAGGAAGAGAAATTTGAGGTTCTGTGTGGTGCCAGGGCAACAAGGCATCGTCATCGAATACCTACATTTACTCATACATCGAGTGAAAATTGACCACATCGGGTGAGCCAAATAGTTAGCCGGCCCCTCAACTTGACTCTGATTTTACCAAAATATCAATCACGTGTCGTCACCCAAAGGGGCAAAACAATATCCCCCCTAGGGGTGAAAATAAAATCCCCTGCGCGGGGGTTGATCCCTATCCGGCGGATTCTTGCAAAATTCCAGAACTTGAATATGATCGGTGATGCTGAATTTTTGTCAGCGAGGTATTTAAAGCATCCACCTTACCTCCAGCTTATCTATAGACATTGAAGGTGTGGCAATGACGACCGATGCGCCGACGACGCCCTCCGGTCAGATAAGGAGCGTTCAAACCTTTTCTGTCCCAAAATACCCATTACACCTTTTTTTGTTAATTTACCGTTGGGCCAGCTTGTTGCTCGCCATGTGGCTATTTATCGTCACTTCCGATGTGGTCACCCCGGCCATATCACTGACCGTGATGTTAGGTATTTCAGTTGGCAGTACGTTGCTCATCACGGTATTCCATATCCCCCACAAGTTGATGCTTCTCGAGAATCCCTTTTTCCTTGGGGTAGACTTATTGCTGGCCGCGATTTTGCTAACCTTTAGCGGCGCGACTCGCAGCCCCTTTAACTTGTATGCGCTTAGCCCCCTGTTAGCAGGGGCTTTATTTTTTCAATTACAAGGCGCCTTGCTAACGGCTGTTGCTTTTTCTCTCACCTATCCGGTGACGTTGTTCGTAGCCCAACAAAGCAATCCTATCACGATCGAGATAGGGCAGCTGTTTACCCAATTAACCGGAGCCTGGCTCGTAACAGTGTTATTTGGCAGCCTGTCTTACGTTTTGAACCAGCTGCGGCAAGCCCATAAATCGCTGGCCGCGACCCACCAAGATCTAGCTCGTCAAAATGCGGAACTTGCGGCAACATACCATCAACTTGAAGTGATCCACGAGCTAACGCTATTTCTGCACACCCCTGACAGCCAATCGGTCCAGCACCGCCTTCTAAAAGTCGTTACCAAAGAGCTTGGTTTCGCCCGCGCAATCGTGGGTCTGGTCAATCCAACCCTTTATCGTTTAGAAGGTTGGCAGGCCCATCCGCCTTTAAGCCCGGCCGTGCCAATCCACGTACCTCTCCCGCTAACAGCGGAGAGCGGCTTGATCGCCCGGGTTGCGTTGGGCAAACAGATCCACTGGTGTTCGGGCGAACAAGCCGTTGCCGGCAATGAAACTCTCGCCATTTGGTTCGGGCAGGACAACTGGCTGGTTGTACCCATGATCTGGCAAGATCAAACCGTCGGGGTTCTGCTGGTGACCGTAGAAGAAATGGGGCCCGTAAATATGTCCGACGACCGTTGGGCTATATTAACATCGCTCGTTAGCCAGGCCGCCGTGGCCCTGGGCACGATCGACCGCACACGGCGGTTGGCAATTGAGCAGGAGCGTAACCGGATTGCTCGCGATATGCACGATACGGTAGCCCAGTCTTTATTTGGGATCGTTTTTACCCTGGATGCCTGTATTAAATTACTACCCGGCCAGGTAGCGCTGGTCAAGCAAGAATTGATTGAACTGCGCGATGTAGCTGATCGAATGCGGCAGGAAGTAAGACAATCCATCCTCGATATTTGGCCCTCCAAGCTAACCCGAGAGCAATTTAAGATTGACTTAAGCAAATATGTCGCCGGTTGTGCGACGTCTCAGGTGTTCCAGCTAGATATTTCCATTGACGGTGATTTTGATGGGTTATCTTCGATTATTCGGCGCAGTCTCTATCGAGTCTGCCAGGAAGCGCTGGCCAACGCGGCTCACCATTCCGGGGCCGAATCGGCCCGAGTTTACTTGTATGTAGAACCGGACGAGGTCTATCTAAGTATTCGAGATAAGGGACGGGGGTTTGATCCCAAACCAGCCCTGGCTCGCGAACGGGACCGCGAGCGATTTGGGCTGCGGGGGATGCAGGAACGGATTCAGGCCTTAGGAGGAACGTGCAACATTTTAAGTAAAATGGGTTACGGTACGCAGGTGCTTATTCGAGTTCCGGTAAACGGAAAAAACGGCCATGGCTGAAAATCGAATTCGCATTTTGATTGTGGATGACCATGCGGTCGTGCGCAAGGGGCTGATCCTGGTTTTGCGCCTGGAACCCGATTTTGAAATCGTCGGCGAAGCAGAAAATGGCACCAAGGCGGTCGAATTAGCTCGACAACTGCAGCCCGACCTGGTGCTGCTCGATTTTGTGATGCCGGAGATGGATGGGGATAAGACCGCGAGGGCTTTGCGCTCCGTAGTGCCGGAAATCAAGATCCTGATGCTAACCGGGATAGAGTTGGACGACCGAGTTCTCGATATGGTGGCTGCCGGCCTTGATGGCTATGTGATTAAAGATATCGAGCCGGATGAGTTGGCCCAGGCAATCCGCACCGTAGCTCGGGGCGAGGCC
>JBFGLD010000173.1:0-8627 GCA_041576335.1 Anaerolineae bacterium
CCATATTGCTGTTTTTGTTCAGCCAGTCAGGTAATGGCGGCATTTTTTCAGAGTATTCTAATAGAAGTTCCAGCTTTTCCCGCCCCTCGGCCCAGCTAAATTCGTCAATGATCGCTTGTAAGGGGAGTGGAATTTCGACCGGTGTATCGCTCATTTTTACTCCTGTGGTCGACACGCGTCGTGCTGTGCAGTCGTGGCGAAAATTAATGTCTTAATTAACATCATTTACTACTCTAAATAATTTAGCCGAATTCAACAAATTTAACAGGTTATGCGGCCCGATGCCGGTAGGATGTAGACCACGACAGGTCTTAAGCCGCGTGGTTTCGACGGCAGCCAGGGAAGCTCAGGTTGGTGGCATTCACTGCTTGCCCCAAAGAATTCTCCGCAACCAGCGAATAATTTTGAAGGGAGCAAAGCGCCCGATGTAGGCCACCAGACGTCCGTTGGCACTAATGGGAACGGGTCGATTGTCGAGATTGGGTTTCTTAGCCATCGCTTCTCTTACGTTCTATCACGCTCCTAACGATTTTGCAAATGAGGCGGAATGCGCTTGTCGTCGGGCCAGCGCGTGCGGTTATCGTAGCGCGCCCCACTCAAGTCAGCACCGTTAAGGTTGGCCAAGGTAAGATCGGTACCGCTGAGATCGGCGCCGCGCAAACTGGCCTCCTGCAAATCGGCCTCTCCTAAGTTAGCGCCATACAAATTGGCCCCGGCCAAATTCGCTTGACGAAGATCGGCCCGGCGCAGATTGGCCCATTCAAGGTCTGCGTCGGAAAGATTCGTCTGGCAGAGGATGGCTTGGCCCAAGTCTGCTTCCTTTAGGTTGACCCGTGAGAGGTCAGCCTCAATTAAGATAGTCCCTACCAAGTCGGCCTCAGTCAGGTCGGCCTGCTGCAAATTGGCCCAGCTTAAATTCGCCAGGCTTAAATTAGCCCAACTCAAATCGGCCCCGGCCAAATCGGTGTGACCCAGGTCGAGGCCGCGCAGGTCGGCATTCGTTAGATCGGGGCTTTTATCGCGGTCCCGTGCAGACTTGACAGTTTCGATTAGATCATCACGGTTCATCTTTTTCATAGATGAGTCATTGGAACTGGGTGATTCTTAGTATCCAATCTCGCCTTACAAATCTCTGACACTGATCCTGAGCCTGGCCGTCTTCAAATCAACCCAAACCATTTTTTCTTCTTGTGCCGAACCGCCTGGGCTCCTTCCGGATCAAATCCTTCGTCCCAACGCGTTTCGTCGTCGTATGCAGCCGATTTGAGGTGGACTTCGTGCAAGTGGGCTCCGCGCAGGTCGGCCCCGGTTAAGTCAGCATTTTCCAAAAACGCAGCTCGCATATTTGCCCCCCTTAAATTCGCGCCTGACAAGATGCCGTTCTTAAAATTTGCCCCGCTCAGGTTGGCCCTGCACAAATTGGCTTGGCTCAATTTGGTTCTAACCAGAAAAGCCCGGTCTAGATTAACTGCCTCCAGAGCCGCTCCGGTCAAATCTGCCTCATCCAGCTTGGCTTTTGTTAGATTGGCCCCGCTCAAATCGGCTTGCTGCAAGGAGCATTTGAGTAAATAGGCCTCGCTTAAGTTGGCCTCCCTTAATATCGCTCCGCTAAAATTGGAGCCGCTCAGATTGGTTCGGCTAAGGTTAGCCTGGTCCAGATTGGACCCGCTCAGGTCAACCTGTCTCGCCTGGCTGCCCTTAAGCGTTACCCTGTGCAGATTTGCTCCCCGTAAGTTGGCCCCTGTCAAATCAAGGTTCGATAAATCCAGACCGCTCATGTCTTGGCCCTCGAGCGATAAGTTGGCAGCACCCTGTGACTGCAATGTTGCCTCAATTTGTTCACGCGTGATTGTTGCCATACGCACTCCCCTTTGAATTTTAGTTTCTAACGGCCCACCACATGGCGATTACCAGCATCACGGCATAAAGTCCGCCGCTGATCAGGTAAATCAGGCTTAGTCCAAACAGTGGCATAATGCCGTAAACCAGCGGCGGCCCAATCGCGCTCGTCAGATCGCCGACGGTAAACAGCAGGCCCAATCGCCGGCCGCGCTGTCGCTCGCTCGATAAATCGCCGACCAGGGCTGTAGATAGACTTTGGTTGCTCCCTGCACTGACAGCCATCAGGGGAATGCCGGCCAGAATACCCAACGGTGAGCCAACAGCCAATATCCCAAATCCGGCAACACCTGGCCCTAACCCTCCGGCGACGGCTTGCCAGCGGTTCTTGAGACGATCAGATAGCCGGCCCATGACCGGTGCGGCGACCATTGAGATGATGCTTTGGGTTCCCAAGGCGATCCCTGTTAACGTGGCGACGCCGAGCTGTTGGCCGGCAATTTGGGTCGACTCGCCGATCTGTTCGAATAGAAACAGCCCGAATGTTGAGATCAAGATGCCGGCGATGAGCAGGCGATTCACCCCCAAAAGTGCCAGGGCCGAGACAAACTGTGGCGATTCAATCGGCTTGGTGGAATTGGGTGACGGCAGTACTGCCTTAGCCGGGCTCACCTGGATGTGTCGCGAACGGCCAGTTTCAGGCAAAAAAATAAGCGCAGTGATGGCTCCGAGTACGCTTAAGCCGGCAGCCAAGCCCATCGCTCGATGATAACCCAGCCAGTCGGTCAGCAGGCCGCCGGCCACAGCTCCGCTTGATGCGCCCAAAAAAAATGAAACCTGATAAATCCCAATCCAGCGCCCGCGATTGTCTTCCTGGGTGACATCAAGAATGATCGCATTCCCGCCAACCCAAATGCCGGCCCAAGCCAAGCCCCACAGTAAGCGTCCGACCAATAAAAGCCAAAAACCTTGCGTTAGCGCGTAGATCGCGGTGGAAATCGCTCCGATAAAAAGGGCTAACACGAACAAATAGCGGCGCGGCCAGCGGTCATAGGCTAACCCCATCGGGCCGTTGAGAAACAAACGGATGAAACGGTTTGCCGAAAGCAAAATGCCCACGCTTGCCAGTGGAACGCCCACCTCGGCGACATGAGTAGGTAATACAGTGTAGAGCGCTGAATCGCCAAGCAGCGACAGGCTGGTTGCCAAGCCGGCCGAAATTACGACGCGCCAGGGAGCAACAGAGGCATTATGCGGATCGGTAAGCCTATCATTGAACCTCAACGTTTTACCCAATTTCTAACGTCTGCTTCCGGTGGCTCGGCGTGCCTGCCAACGACCGCTGCATAAATCCCCACGGCTAGCTCCCTTTGGCGCCCCTGATTTTATCACCTCCGGCGCTATCTGACAATATTTTGGCGGTGTTGACATATCGTAATGATTTGCGTTTTGGGCCGGGAACCGTATTATCTGGCGAACCGACGGATCGGGCCGGTGTACTAGGACGGAGTAATTAGTTTCAAGGAGACAATAGTCCATGCGGGATCAATTTCCTATCTTCAAGCATAAGATTTACCTAAACAGTTGCTCCCAAGGGGCACTGTCACGGGATGTGCAGCAGGCCTACCAGGCTTATTTAACGGATTGGCAAGAAAAAGGTGCTCCCTGGGACTTGTGGGTGGCGCGCAACGAGTCGGCCCGATACGCTTTTGCCGGCCTGGTTAACGCCGAAGCGAGTGAAGTGGCGGTCTGCACCTCGGTCTCGGCAGGGGTTAGTGCTCTGGCCAGCGCGCTTGATCTTAGCGGGGAGCGGAACAAGATTGTCATCAGCGACTTCGAGTTTCCAACGGTGGCTCAAATTTGGCACGCTCAGGCACCGCGTGGGGCGGATGTCGTTCACGTCCCGGCGGCAGGCAATATCATTCCCCTCGAGCATTTTGCCGAGGCAATTGATAACCGCACCAAACTGGTGTCTATCACCCACGTCTGCTTTCGCAACGGATCCCGGCTGGACGTTCCGGCCATTGTCGAGCTGGCTCACCAAAAAGGGGCCTGGGTGCTGCTGGATAGCTACCAGGCCCTTGGTACCTTTCCGATCGACGTAAAAGCCTTGAAGGTCGATTTTTTGGCCGGGGGGGTGCTCAAGTATTTGTTGGCGTCTGCCGGCCTGGCCTACCTGTACGTTCGTCAGGAACTCATTCCGAGCCTCTCGCCGACCGTGACCGGCTGGTTTGCCCAGGCAGATATGTCGGCTATGGATATTTACGCCCACACCCCCTCGCCCGCGGCCCGCCGGTTCGATGCCGGCACGCCGCCGGTTCCGAGCCTCTACGCGGCTCTGGCCGGGATTAAGCTGATCCAATCGATCGGCTTGCCCAAAATCGAAGCGCACCTGCACGAAATTACCGGAGCCATCAAGGAAGGCGTCATGCGCCGCGGCTTTAACCTGGTCACCCCGGTCGATCCGGCCAAACACGGGGCCTTGATCACGCTTCGTTCTCACAATGTGGACCTATTGGTCAAGCGGCTGAACGACGATGGCATCGTCACCTCCAGCCGCGATGACAATTTGCGCATCTCGCCCCATATTTACAATAATTTAGACGATGTCAATTGCTTGATGGATGGTCTGACCAAGAACCGGGAATTGTTGGTCTAATGGGCGTTCGAGCCTGAAGAATCTTAGGAGAGGGTCGAAATTCGTTTCATAACCTGCTCCAGATCGGCCATGGTTGGGCCTAGATGATGGGCTTTGGTCCCAACCAGATCCACCGCCTTCATCGCTCCGGCAACATCCTTGAGCCCGTTGCCGGTGTTGAGAACTACGATTCGCTCATCCGTCCCAACCATGCCGGCGTCTATCGCTTTTAGCAGACCGGCATAGGCGGCCGCTCCGGCCGGTTCGGCAAACACGCCGGTGCCGCGGGCCAAGGTAGTAACGGCGGCCAGAATTTCGTCGTCGGTCACGGTCAAATAAGCGCCGCCGGTTTCCTTGACCGCAGCCAGCGCCTTGATGCGGTCGCGGGGGAGTCCGGCGCTGATGCTGTCGGCGACGGTATGGGGCTTGACGGGCGGCTTGGTTATGATGTCCTCGTTATTTTTCCAGGCTTGGTAAAGGTAGGCGCTGCCTGCGGCCTGAACGCCCACGAGGCGGGGCAGCTTATCAATCCAACCCAACGCTGTTAAGTCTTTTAAGCCTTTATGCAGCCCGCCGATGATGCAGCCATCGCCCACGCTGACAAAGATGCGGTCGGGTGCCTCCCAGCCCAACTGCTCGCAGATCTCAATGCTGGCTGTTTTCTTACCTTCACTCATGTAGGGATTGAAGCCGGTATTGCGATTATACCAGCCGTAAGCGGCCGCAGCCTGCTGGCACAACTCAAAAGCGTCGTCGTAGGTGCCCTTGACCAGCATTACCGTTGAGCCAAACACCAATAACTGGGCCACTTTGGCCGGCGGCGCAGTTTCGGGCACGAAGATGACGTTTGGCTGCTTCATGCTGGCGCACAGTCCGCTCAGCGCTGCAGCGGCGTTGCCGGTGCTGGCTGTGGTAATGATCGCCGCGCCTTGCTCCTTGGCTTTGACCAGGGCGATCGCACTGGCTCTATCCTTAAAAGAGGCCGTCGGCTGGCGACCCTCATCCTTAACCCACAAATGCTTGAGTCCTAACTCGCCGGCCAGCCGGCGGGTTCGGTAGAGCGGGGTCCAGCCGACGGTCAGCGAGGGCGGGCTGATCTTGGGATCGATCGGCAGCAGCGGGGTATAGCGCCAGATGGTGTAGTCGGTCGAGTGAAGCAGGTCACCTTTGCTCAAGCGCCGTTCGATCCGATCATAGTCGTATTGAACGTCGACAATTCCCTCATTACCGTGCTCGGGACACACGTATTCAATTTCGTCCGGCAAGTATACCTTGCCGCAAATGAGACATTTTAGTCCCACGATGTGTTCCATATGGTTCTGCTCCGGGTATATGGTTTAGGGTGTACCGGTGTTCCCATTTGGTGGGCTTGGACCGACCTTCAATTGATCGGCTTTATTTGGAATAAAGTCGGTTCGGAATCACAGAGGGCGAGTCGCCCCGCCCCTTGACTTTAACCTACATGTACTTGCCTCAAATTCTACAACAGCCTTGGCTGATTTGTTTCAGATACCCCCTGAAAGTTAACTTGGTTCTCGCCCGTAAATATGGGCCCTCACCTAAACAACCTGTTTTGCACGTGTTTTTTGTTCGTTTAAGAATTCTACTAAGCTTTGGTTGGATTCTTCCACGCCTGAATCGCCGGAAGCTTGTAGTAAAGGGCGCTGCTGTATGACATCCGCTAAAGATTTTTGATCGGCCTTGCTAAGTAGTAAATAGTAATCCGCAAAATTACCCTGTTCATTGACAAAGGTCTTCCATTTTTCGACATTATGACCAACCACGGCTACAAGTCTAAAACCTTTATTCAGGTAACTATCGCGAATTTGCGGTGCTTTCTCTTTTTCATGCCCGCTAATCCATTTAGTCTCTATACCCACCCTATAGTTGGGCATACCATCTTGTTTCTCATCAAAATTTTTATTGGAGTTTATTCTGAAGCACTTAAAACCGATGCCTTTGCCTCGCTTACGCCACTGGTAGTCTTCACCACGATTAAAGTGTGCCTCAAGGACTTCGTTAAATTTAGAGGCAAAGGCCACAGCTTCAGCTCTGCCGGCTCTGTGTCCAGACCCTGTCGCTTTTCTCACAATATACAAAGCGTGCGCTAATTGTTCCAAAGATTGGTCATCGGGTAAATAGACTTGAGAGATACCGGGGATTTCCTCCAAACGGCTCTTGTTATCAGATTCAGCTACAACAGACACATCTACAATGCTATCCGGTAAATCGTCAATAAAATCCTGCAACTCGTCTTCAACAGAACGAGTTAATTTGATGTCAATTAAATTGATCACAACTGCTCTAATTCGTCCACTGTGCTTGAGAACAAGAATTCGAGGGGGTGAAATCGAGGCATAACTCAATCCAGAACTTAGATGTTGCTTAAGTGCTTCACCTGTACCAAAAGAACTATTTTGAATTAGACCTAGTTCTTCTCTGACATCAATCTGTATTACATATTCTGTTACTTTTTCCAAGTGTTCAACAATTTTTTCAGTTTTCTGGAAGAAAAGAATATATTCGTGCTTAAAGATGTAATAATCCCCCTTGAAGGCTCGCTGCCGCCACAGGTTCTGCAAATTGCGTTTAGCTCTATTACCCTCCATATTTTTTACGACAATACTCTTTAAAGAGTAGCCAATAGAGCGGACAGCTTCCATCGTTTGGAAACCAAGAGGTATCCATTCTTTATCACCATATTTATCGCCAATAACAACAACGAGAAAATGTTTTTGTTCCAACAAATCATAAGTGCGATTGACGATTTTCTTGAATGCTTCTATAAATTCTGTTACTGTTTGCTTGTTGGAAAGATCATTTGGATCATCACTAAACTTAATAATATCGTGATAAGGCGGATGCATAATAATAAGCTGTACTTTGTTCTGTTCCCGATACTCAAGAGCTGCTCGAACTTGGGCAATTGTCTCTATATCTGTACTATCTCCCCTAATAACTATTTGCCACGTGTTGTGGGGATTGTCTTCAGCATTGATAAGTTCTTCGGCATCCTGAGCTATCGAGTCTACAAGCTCGATTCCGATACCATGCCGTCCAAGCCGACGACTTTCAATCAAAGTTGTACCACTTCCAAGAAAGGTATCAAGTATAACATCCCCAGGTTTAGTAAATCTCCTTATCGCTTGATATGGAATTTGCGGCACAAAATTGCCATGGTACTTACCTGAATGTACACCATCGCGCCCACGCGAACCAATAATCCATAGACTATTAGTTACTATGTCTTTATACTCGCGCCAATTTTTTGCGTCGATTTCGCCAATAGCGGACCAATCTTTAGGCTCAGATGGTACTGAAAGACCTTCCAAAGAGCGGATATCGTGTTCTTCAAGATCAGGATCGTCCATATCCCCAAAAAGCGGGAGCCTTCCGTTTAAGTTACGGTTCAAAAGATTTTAACCTGTAAAGTTTTTTTGAAGTTTAAATCAATCTACTTCTGTTACCCGGATAGGGAACGTAATGTTTGGCAAATTGTTCTAATGTATCTTGGTGAACAAACCATTTATTTGCAAATTTTCTAGCCGGCAGCTTACCCAGTCTTATCAAACGTTTGACAGACTCAGGATGAATACTTAAACGGTTTGCTGCAAAAAGAACATCTTTGTATTGATCGAACGGGTCTAGTATTTCTTCATACATTTTTTTACTTTCGGATTTTAAAATGCTTGATACTACAACAATTATAACACTTTGCTTAAATAACTGTCAAATCATCACGACAATTATACTAAATACAGTACTTGATGATGGTTTGCAATCTATATGTAGTAGTTATATTTGTGAACTGGAGAAAAGTGATGTTATCGTGAGGTAAAAAAATGGAGGAGATCTGTAACAATGCGCTGGGCAATGCGTAACCGCTCTCTTATTCGCCACCTTAACAATTTTCGGCTACAATTACCAACCTGATATTCGAGAGACAGGGAACCGGATCTTTATGGACCAGCAGTCAATCGATTACAGTCGCAAATGGTACGTGATGGCGGCCGTATCAATGAGCATTTTTTTAGCTACCATCGACGGCAGCATCGTTAATGTGGCTTTGCCAACCCTGGTGCGGGACTTAAATACCGACTTTGCCACCGTCCAATGGGTCGTTTTAGCCTACTTGCTGACCCAGGCAACC
>JBFGLD010000174.1:0-8577 GCA_041576335.1 Anaerolineae bacterium
GCCTCCATGGCCGCCACGTAATCGTTGCTAACCAGGGCCAATTCACCTCTTTCGAAGTAGGCTGTGGCCAAGGCGGCCGGGTCGCCTATTTCACGAGCAAGGTCAAGATACTGCTGCTGCCAATGAGCTGCGTTTTGCAGCTGCCCGAGAGATTGATGCGCCTGACCGATTGCCCGCGTTAATTGAAGCAGTTCCTCGGGCGAGGCAGAGGGGGCCAAAATATCGTACAGATGATTCAAAAAGCCTACCGAAACAGCACCCGTACAGTCTTGAGGCAGGTTGGACAGCATTTGTAAACCGTAGCGCCGGGCCCGGTCAATATCTTCGCCGGCGACGGCATGTCGAGCAACGTCCCAGAGCGGAAACTTGGCCTGGAGCACCGGACAGTTCTCCATCGCACCGGCCAATTGGCGATGAAGCAGCCGGCGATGAACATGACTGAGTTGGTGTAAAAGAGTTTCCCCTAACAGATAATGCGACAAGGCAAACATCTCGACACCACTTTCGACTACAAGTCGTCTGGCCAGCAGATCGTCGATGATGGGCAGCAGCTTATCCGGCGCACTACCCGGAAAAGCTGCAAGTAGGGAAAAAGGAAGGGGCTGCCCGGCCACGGCGAGTATATCCAATAGGTGGCGGGTATTTGCCGAGAGACCCCTCAACCGCCAGGAGACCAGGTCATGTGTCGTCTCCGGCAAGGTAAACGTTGCCCGCCAACGCAGCCACCATCCGGCGTCAAATCGCCAATTGTCACCGCTCCAGGTCAGGATGGAGTCGGCCCGCAGTTGAGCCACGATTTCTTCCAAAATAAAGGGATTACCCCCAGACCGCTCTAGCAGCCATTCCGGAAAGGAGGGGTGAGACGGCGGGTTAATGTTCAAGTTTTGCAGCAGTTCTACGATGTCATCTATTACCAGGGGGGTCAGTGATAACAACTGTAACTGCCCCCGACGTCGCTCCAGGGTGATAAGCCGCTGCAGCGCAGGAATAACTTCGGCTCGCTGCGCGGTTCCCACCAGCATCACGGGCAGATGGTGAAGCCGCGTAGACAGCAGGCCAAACAGGTTAAGCGTTGAACTACTGGCCCACTGTAGGTCGTCTATGGCCAGCACCAGAGGGGCATTCCGACAAAGCTGGCGCAGCGTTTGCAGAATCCGATGGGCAAATTGCTCCCGTGCATCCGGCGTACCGGTTTTGGGTACGTGCGGCAGGTCGGAAGAGTCGCCAAGCGGCGTGTCTTGGAAAGCTTCCAGGAAAGGTCCGTAGGAGATCAGCTTATCAAAGGGGGAACAAGCGCCTTGCAATACCAGCCAACACGGCGACTCGGTCGCGAGCTCGGCCAGGAATTCTTTCAAGAGGCGAGTCTTGCCGATACCCGCATCACCTTGAAACATAACGGTAACCCCACCGCCCGCCTTGACCTCACGGCTAATGGCCAAGAGTTTGCTTAGCAAGCTGTCACGTCCTACAAAGGGTAAGGCCGGCTGGGACCGTCTTCTTAAATCCGACGGGGTTAGTTTTGCGGATGGTAGTGGGGGGTGCTGCCTGCGAAGCGCTTCTTGATATAGAGCTTGCGTTTCGGGCGCAGGCGTGAGGCCAAATTTTTGGAGCAACTCGGTTTCGACTTGCTGATACTGATGCAAAGCCCGACTAATAGCCCCGGTTTGCAAGTATAAAGCGATCAACTGTCGCTGCGCTTCCTCGACCGAAGGATCAACCTGAACCTGGCGCTTAAGATAACCAATGGCCTTATCCCAGGCCTGCTGCGCCTGAGCCTGGTCCGCCAGGCGTTCAAGCGCATTCAGGTAAGCTTGAGTTAGCCTCTCATCCTCCAACCTCACCCATTCGTCAAACAGCGGCGTATCGGGTAGGGTAAAGCCCTCTAACATCGGGCCGCGATAGAGGTCAATTGCCCTGAGCAGGGTTTGTTCATTTCCCTCAACCACCAGACGACGAAAGTTGATTACATCGCACTCGATGCCCGCCGTTTCTAAGCGCAGCAGGTCACCCTCACTGGTTAAAAGCCGGCTGATGCCGGCAGCCTGCAAGGCCCGGCGGAGTTGAAACAACACGGCGCGGAGCGAGCGACGGGCGTTGCTGGTCGGAAACTCGCTCCACAGCAGTGTGGCTAAGTGGCTGCGGGTATACGGTTGTTCTGCAGCGGCCAGGTAAAACAATAATGCCCGTGCTTTTTGGTTATTCAGAACGAGGGGAGCTCCCTTGGCCGCAACTACTGGCGTGCCAAACAGCCGAATCGTTAGCTGAACTGCCATCTCAGTCATCAGCCTCTCTTACCTGATATACCAGAACACCTCAACCTTACGGGGCCAGAACGTGGCGAACGATCATCGTTCACTTACAAAGAGAATTATACCGCAATTCACGCTTTTGCTTAAATGAGAATTCTCAAGTTTGACCTATAGAGCGGGTTACGCTATCAGCAGCAGATGGCATGCATTTGGCATTTTCAACTGAATCGCCGGCCCAGGATGGGTGTCAATATTAAAGACCGGCTATTTAAGGCTTGACTTCATCGACCGGCAGTACCACTGCCGTAAATCTCCAAAACATCGAATTGTCTGCCTAACGGATACCAATTACTTGATTTAACATCAATTGATAGAACCGCCGGTTGTTTATGGGAATAATTAATGATTCTGCGGCCAGCAGCAGCCACTACACTTGAACCTCCATTAAATACCATATTTTTTTCTTTACCGGTTCTATTGCAAACGAACAAACACAACCCTGTTTCCCCAGAGCGTTGCTCCCACTCGCCATTTGGCCCGTGGAAACCAGGAGCCCAAGCTGCTGAGCTAATCAAAACGTCAGCACCTTGTTTGGCTAATTCCTCCGAAATATTCACGGTATAAGCATCTGAGCAAATTAGCAACCCGATTTTATGCCCATTCCAAGCAATAGGTTTTATGTCATTTCCGGGACTGGCCCAGCCTTCTGATCCGGGTAAAACATTTATTTTGTAGTGCTCACCTGCAATTTCGCCATGTTCATCAATAAATATAGCTGCGTTGTAATATTGGTTTGACTTTTCACTGTACCGCGGGCTGCCTAATATTAGCGCCACGTTATTTTCTCGAGCCAATCGAGAAAATTTGTCGATTGCCTTCGGAACAACTTCTTTAATCCATTCTGAGCCAATCTCCTTGAAAAACTCATAGCCACTTACCGCCAATTCAGGCATTACGATCAAATCTGGCTCTAAGCTTAGAGATTTCAAACAGAGCTCTTCCAGTAAAGCGATATTGTGTATTACGTCGTCGTGCCTGAGAGCGGCATGCAACATCGATATTCGGATCGATTTTTTCATCATCGCAGCCATCCCAGATGTTCACCGCCCGCAGTTGGGCAGCGCTGCCTTACCTAAATCAGTTTGGGCTTTGGACAGTATTGGGTCTCACGCGGCCCGGTCAAATGCGACCTGGTCTGAAACTTGCCGTCTAAACCACGCTGCACACCACGGCATAAGCCACGGTCAGTCAGAATATTCCCGTGCGCTGAGCTCTCCTCGTGCCCTAATCAATTCTCTGTAAATTCGGGCGAGCTTGTCCGCGTCCCCTCTTTTCGATGCCTTAAATAAATCTCCCTCAAGTTCGGCAACCTTGAGGCGGGTATAATAATCTAACATTTCTTTGAGATGCGCTAAGACGATTTTACCCGTTAGGATAGGGTGATTGTTGGTAACATTCGCATCAGGGAACTGCAAACCGTGTTCTAATTCAACCTCCAAACCTTGCTGAAACTCCTCAACCGAAATTTGCGCAGCTTCAGCCCCAACAACGGTCCGGATAATTCTGGCCTCTTCGAGTTGGACCTTAGCTTCAGTCAGTTTGGTCCAGTCACGAATACCAAGTTCCTGACACGTGCGTTGAACTTCCTCTGTGGGAATAAGATCGGTAATGTTCATTACTCCTCCTGATTAGTTGTTATCTCAATTAGCCTGCTTTGGAACCAACTTCTTATATGTAGTGTTAAAATCTATAATTTTCATCAACAAGTTTTTCCATGAGAATCTCGTCAATGTACTTGCCCCCAACAAACGCATGTTTTTGAGCCGTGCCGATAGGTCTGAATCCCTGGCTTAGATAAAAAGAAACTGCTCCTGGGTTATCAGCCCGGATAGCAGCACTTATTTTTAGAAACCCCAGCTCTTTTGCCGCCTGGAAAGTCGCATTGCTGAGACTTCGGCCTATCCCTTTTCTGTGTGAGCCTAATGATACAAAAGTGCTTATTTCCCCAACGTGCTTGAAAACATTTGACCGTGTTGACATTGGCCTAACATCTTGAAGCCCTAACACCTTTTGGCTAGCGTTACATACCGCTACATTGAACACGCCTCGTTTAGGAAACCCACGAATAAAGTCAATTTGATCGTCCACAGAAGCCTGTTCCATTATCGTGTACGTGCCTGCCCGGATGATGGGCCGCAGTAGTTCAGTAATTGATGCGGCATCTTCTTCCCTTACCCCTCTTATAGAAAAGTCCATGTCATCTACGTCGTGCTGCTAATGCCACCCGCATAACCTGCGCGGCCGGAGGAGCCAGGTGATAATGCCAAAAAGTGAGGTCGTGGGCAAGATCACCTCAAACCAAGCCGAGCTTGCCGCGTTTGTTGAGCGCTGGGTTGGCCGGCCCTTTGCCCTTAAGAAATAGTAACAACGGATTTACCGGTGGGATGCTTCAAGAATTGTTAATCATTCCAGAAGATTATCCCTGCAACAGCTGGTTCAGCGACACACCAGGACCGGCCGCTGAGCCTCGGCTAGAATCTGGTCGACCTTGCTGCCGAGTACAGCCTCGCGGAATGGCCGCACCCCATAACCGCCGATAATAATCAGGTCGCTGGCCTGCTGCTCGGCTGTTCTCAAAATCGACTCGGCGACGTCGCCCTGCCCCGGTACGTAAGTGGCCGTTACGCCGCGCGAGTCAAGGTAGTGACGGGCCTGGGCCAGCTTGTCGGTATCATCTTCGGTTTCGACGACAGTCGTCACCACCAACCACACGCCCCAGTGGCCGGCCAGATAGGCAGCGACATAGAGCCCTTCCCGGGCCTTTGGACTGCCGTCGTAAGCTAACACTACCCTTTCCGGCCGGGAAGCTGGACCGGGCACGGTTAGGACCGGCCGGCACGACCCATAAATCACGTTGCGAGAGCCGGACGTTAGCCTGGAAACGAGTTTTGAACCGGGGGGATTGGCCGGGTACATCACGATTAAGTCGGCCCAACGAGCCCGTTCACATATTGCACCAATCACCTTGCCTGTATCAATGGCCAGCTTCCCTGAAATGCCGGCTGCCTGGCAGCGCTGCTCAAACTCAGCCTTGACCACCTGGGCTGCCGGGCTCTCTTTTTGAGCCGCTGTGGACACCAGGTGGAGCCCCAATATTTGACTGTCCTCGTACCGGGCCACTTCCAAAGCCAGTTCGAGAGCGTACCAGCCTCCTGTCTCGCCGGTGATAGGCACCAGAATATCGGCAAATAAGCGCTCAGCCCGGCCTCCATCCAACCGCTCGTGCCGCCACTGCCCCGGGGCGGGCCCGGCTTCGAGAGGAGTGGGCGTTAGCAGCCGGTGAAGTTTCTGCTTTACGCGAGTCAAAACCCGGTGTGGCTTGGAGCTATGTTCCCTGCCCAAATCGGCGGCAGCGGCATCAAGCTCAACCTGCCACCCCAATTTCTGCCGCAGAGTGGCTTGATGTTGGTATAGCCACAAGTAGAGATCTGTCTCGGTTCGATCCGGAAAATCCCGCAGAAGGCCCTGGTCGCGGATGCCCTGGACGACGGGCTCATAAACCTGATCGTACCAGTGACCGGCGGCCTCCTCAAAGGATACGTCCCGTTTCTCTTCCTGGCCGAACAGATAGCGATGAGCCTCAAGATGGGTCTCAAGTACCCAATATTGGCCCGGCGCCGTTACCTGCAAATTGGCGTCCGGTCGGATCTCATCAAAGCAGGTTCGCTCCAAGAACTCGGCATACTCGGCTTTAACGATGAGAGCGTTAGGGTCATCGTCGGGGTTGAGCGACACTTTCGTGTCGAAGTGAATTACATAGGCCTCAATATGGCCGGCTCCCATCTGTCGAGCGACCGAGACGCGATGATTGCCATCCAACACAAAATAGGCCTGATCGATCTGGTAGACTTCGATCGGCGGCAAGCTCCGCGAACTGGTCATCGCCTCTTTAACCCTGGCCCACCGCTCCTGATCACTATCTTGCCGGGGCAAGAAACTTCGGGTAAAGTCGTTATAACGTCCGGCACTGCCGACAATGGCATCCAGCGGAATTTTCTGCCGGCCCCGGTCCGTGCTGTCGCCAAGTTTGAATTTCTGTCGCACGTCGTCAAAAGAGAGAAGCTCGGTTGGCCGGCGGGTCAGCCGAGCCAGAACCTGCTGGGCTGCAGCTTGGCGACGGGCTCGACGAAAATCGTCTGCCGCTGAGGATAGACCTAGGCTGCTGGGTTCGGTCACCACAATACCTCCGTTCTTCACTTGTTACTCATAAGCCTCCCGAAAATAGTTTCCACACTTGTGTCTTTATATCTTCAAAAAATCACCTTTATCCAGCCCCTGCTTGAACTCTGCAGCCAAACGGGCGGCACGGATAATATCCAGATGGGTTTGGGTTATCGGGCTTTCAACAAAAGGCGAGCCGGTGGTTCTTCGTCAAATATAAAGTTTATGCTTCTGCCCCTTTGGAAAACCTTTGAGCAGCGCGTGCTCGCGCCTTGGTCGCTTCTTCTGTGCGGTTCTTCGGTGGCGCGTTCGTCTCTAGCGAGCTGAGAAGGCTGCTGGTGACGGCTGATATCTCGTCAACGGCGGCCAAGAATGCCGCTTCATTCACTTTTGACGGCCTGTTGAAGCCGCTCACCTTACGCACGAATTGTAATGAGGCTGCCCGGATCTCTTCCTCAGTTACAGGTGGCTCAAAATTGAAGAGAGTCTTGATGTTTCTACACATAAGCGTTTCCTCGATAGGAATTCTCATGATTATTCTTAGTCTGAACCTATATTCTTCAAAATCCTTACCCGGCCTGCGGCACAGGCGCGTCGAGGAACGGCGAGATGATCGGAATCAGTAGATCGGTGCGGTTTAGAATGCCAAAATGCATTGTGCGCGGGAGTACGGCGAGCTTGTCAGAGCCAGCGTTCCATCTAGAACATCCCATCCCGTCGGCGACGTTTCTGGCAGCGGCTAACCCAGGTCCTAAAGTTCTACAATGCGGCCCTTCTCAAACCGGAAGATGTGGACAACGGCCGCTCCGAGGTCACCGGGCTTCTGCCGTACGCGAGAATGGACGGCAACGAGTTCGCCCTCGGCGATTGCACTCTTGACCTCAAGGATCTTGTTTGGGTTCTGGCGTGCGTTTTCCTCCATCCCCATGCCTACCATCAATCGTCGTATTGATCATGACGACGAAGCCACGCCATACTATAAGGCAAGTTATCTTCATCACGCCCTTTAGGCACCAGGTCCATGTAGTGGTATGCGCCATTTAACATATCTAATCCTCGCGCATAACACGAATAGGTGTGAAATACGTCTCCTTGTTGGTTTTTGTACAATACACTGATACCGGGAGCCTCCTCGCTAGGAAACTTGCCGAGGCGGAAGTTGTAGAACATCTCCTCTTTTTCCATCTCATCAGGCGTGAATGACACGTGATAGTCACGATTGAAGTCGCTTTCAAATGATGACACCCACTTAAAACTCCAACCCATGCGCTTTTTGTAGGCTTCCAACTTATCCAATGGGGCCCTGGAGACGGCAACGAGGTTGATGTCTCGATGGTTGAGATGAATAACAATCCCATTAAAATTGTCTGTCCAAAAAGAACAACTCGGACAGCCCTCGGCCCAATCCGGGCCATACATGAAGTGATAAATAATCAGCTGGCTTCGGCCTTCAAACAAATCCGGCAGGGTTTCCTTACCATGCGGACCGTCGAACAAATAATCTTTCTCGACCTTTACCCAGGGAAGTTCCCGCCGCTCTTGACTTAACTGGTCGCGTAGTCGAGTGAATTCCTTCTCTTTGGCCAGATGTTCTTTGCGGGCAATAAGCCACTCCTCGCTCGAAACTACTTTATGGTTCGGCATGTTAAATCTCCTTTTAGTTCATGACGGTACGTTGGGATTGATTTGCACAAACATTACGTGATGGTTCTACTTGACACTTAACCTCATCGGCAGGTTTTCTTCTGTTTTTCAAATTTATCCCGCTAAAAATAAAGTGTCTCTTTTCCATGCCACTCATGTTCTATTTGTCGCATCAACAAGGCATTATCAAATCGGATCGTCCCTGCCGGAAATAACTGCTCATCATCAAAAAAACTGGACTCAACTTTCTCGACGGCCAGCGGCTCCACGCGCCAGCTGAAACTCCGCAGTTCTAATGCATCATATTTCCCCGGTTGCGCTGTAGCTGAATAGCCTAGCGATCCCGCTTCAAAAAAATCAGAGGCTTCCTTAAGCGTTTGAAAAACTGATGTCTCCGGCAGTCTACTTGCTAAGTGAGCTTTAAAAGCCAGATGCGTCTCTCCATCATCACTATCCAACCTTA
>JBFGLD010000175.1:0-8571 GCA_041576335.1 Anaerolineae bacterium
CACCCTTTTCATCATAGACAATGTCCAGCAACACCCCCGGCTCTTCTTCGGTAGTGATGGTGGTACAGTGCAAGGCTTCAGCCAGCTTCTTGCTGTCAAACTCCCCAAGCCGTTCGGTAACGGCCTTAACCACGTACACCCCAATGTAGCCTTTCATCCCATTGTGGTCAGGGGTGCGGCCATACGCCTCTTCAAACTTTTGGCGATACTCTTCTATCAAGGGCAGCGGGGCGCTGGCGGTTAGACCGACGTGACCTTGAGCTCCATTGGCCGCATCACCGGCCAGGTCAACCACCGATTGGGCAATGAGCACGGTTTCACCGATAATGGGTTTCTCAAAGCCTTGCTTCTGCAATTCAACCAACAGCCGGGCACTCTCTTCTTCGTTCATATAGACAAACAGGGCATCCGCCTCGCTCCCGAGCACGGTCAACGCTTCGGGGGCAAAGTCAGGCTGTTGTTCTTCGGTGGAGATGTCATTGATAACGTCGATGCCCCGAGCTTCGAGTTCCGCGATGATGGCATCTCGCCCACCTTTGCCAAAGTCATTGTTGACCCAGACAACATCGACCGAACCAAAACCGCTGGCTTCCATATAAGCAGCCAGTTTGGGCATTGAGGTGGCTTGACCAAACGAGGTGCGGAAGATGAAGGGATTGCCTTGTTCGGTCAGGTTGGCCGCCTCGCCCCCCACAATCTGGGTTGTTTCGGCCCGCTCTGCTTCAACCATATTGACAATGATGGAGCCAGAGTAGCCAGGGCCCAGAATTACATAGGGGTCTTGCTCCAACCCTTTGGCAATCAGGGCCTTGGAGGTGGCCGGGTCACTCTGGGTGTCTGCCCATTCAACCTCTATCGGCCGGCCCAGAATACCCCCAGCCGCATTGATCTCCTCGATGGCCAGGGTGGCCGCATCTTTGAAGTTGTTGCCTACCGTCGCGCCTGCCCCGGAGAGTTCCTGCGGAGCAAAAAAGAATATCGGCTCACCACTGGCTTCTGCCATCTCTTCTTCGGCCGCTTCCTCTGCCATCGCTTCTTCTTCCATTGCTTCTTCAGCGGGCTCTTCAACTTCCTCGGCCACCTCCTCTTCGGCGGCCGGTTGCGCTTCTTCAGCCGGTTCTTCAGCCGCTCCACAGGCTGAGACCAGCAATGGTAACGCCAATAGTAACAATATCAGGAACCATTTGAACGAAATTAGATTCTTCACCATTTTCCTCCTCTTGTAAATAGTGTCGCAGACCGGGGACTTGGGGGGTGTCCCCCTCACCACTCTTGATCTTTCTTTGTGGTGTTCCGCAGGGTCATGCTGACTCCTTTGAATAGGAAATAATTTATACTGGACAAAAAGCTTGTTGGCATTGGCGTTCAACGCCAAATGTCACTCTACCATAGATAATTTGCTAAAAGTCTGTCATAGACAATCACCCCCTCAACATTTGATCACTCAAACACAAGCACCGTTCTTGCCACCTTCCCATGCTTCAAGTCATCGAAGGCTTCATTAATCTCGTCCAGAGGTCGGTAGCGCGAGATGAGTTCGTCCAGCTTAATTTTGTCCTGCCGGTACAGGTCAAGAATCCACAAAAAATCGATCCTGGCCCGACCAGACCCGTGAAAACAGCCCATCAAGGTCCGGTCTTGTAACAGATGCCAGCCCTCAACCGCAATGTCCTGGCCCGTTGGAGGGATGCCCGAAACCACGACTGTTCCGGTCGGGCGCACCGCATTAATGGCCTGCCTGACCAAAGCCGGAAAACCAACGGCCTCAAAGGCGTAATCAGCACCGCCGTCGGTGATCTCTTGTATTCGCTTAACAGGGTCCTCCTTGTCGGCATTGATAAAATGAGTGGCCCCCATTTGCTCCGCCAACGCCAGCTTGTAAGGCACTTTGTCTACCGCGATAATTTTGCTTGCCGAGGCGAGGACGCCGCCCTGAATGACGTTCAGCCCCACGCCGCCGCAGCCGAACACAGCCATAGTGGTCCCTGTTTCAACCCTGGCCCGATTGATGACCGCCCCAATCCCGGTGATGACCGCGCAGCCAATGAGACAAGCTTTATCCAGAGGTGTATCCTCCGGCACTTTGACACAGGCATCGGCCAGGGCGATGGTTTGCTCTATGAATGTCGGTCTGACGTGATAGACCGGCTGGCCTTGCCTGGTCATGCGGGTCACCGGCAGATAAGGATAGGTCTCGCACAAGGCCGGCCGGCCGTTGGTGCAATTTCGGCAGTGACCACACATGGCATCAATTGAGAGAATGACCTTATCGCCGGGGGCAACGCTGGTCACTCCAGCCCCAACCGCGTTGACTACCCCCGCCCCTTCGTGTCCCATCACCCAGGGGGTAGCCCGAGGCTTCCGGTGGCCGTCGATCAGGTGGTAGTCGCTATGGCAGACGCCCGCAGCCACGATATCGAGCAGTACTTCGCCGTCGCGTAACGGTTCAACTTCGAGTTCCTCAATGGAGACGGGTATGTAGGGTTGGTAAAATACGGCTGCTTTCATCGCTCTACCAGAAAACTATCCATTTTTGGCAAGATGCTTCAGCAACGCATCCACACCCAAGAAATAGCTGTTACGGCCAAACCCGGCAATCACTCCCAAACAAACCGGGGCCAACACCGATTTATGTCGAAATTCTTCGCGGGCGTGGACGTTTGAAATATGCACCTCGATCACCGGCAGCCCTACGCCGGCAATGGCATCGCGCAAGGCAATGCTGTAGTGGGTGTAGGCCCCGGCATTAAAAATAATGCCATCGGCCCAGGTGCGGGCCTCGTGAACGGTATCAACCAGCGCCCCTTCAGAGTTGGATTGAAAATCGCGTAACTCAACATCATGTTGCTGGGCATAAACACGAAGTTCATTGATAATATTTTCTAAAGTGTCTGAACCATAAACTGACTTTTCTCGCGTACCTAACAGGTTCAAATTAGGGCCATTCAAAACTAAGAATTTATATGCCATCCCTTACTCCTTTAGTTAAGGCCACTCCCAGAAAATAAATCTCCTAAGTGCGTATTGCGTATTCCGTAAATTTTTTAGATACGCACTACGAAATACGTTTGGGAGAATTAAAATCTTGAAGCTCCCTAAAATGTCTCACTATTGTAGAATTCGCTAAACAGCTCTTCTTCTGAGGGTCTGTCTGGGGCAATGGGTTTACTGACCCAGGTAACGTTCATGTAATGTTTCAGGTTGACATTCTCGTTGATAATGTTGCCGCCCCAAACACCGCACCCCAGGCTGGAGGTCATAGGCATGCCGTTGGTAAAAGAGCCGGCGTTGGCCTTTGATTGAGGTTGGCGGACCATCATGCGGCTAACCGGGGCAGCCAAGGCCAATTGATGAATATGGTCGTCATTGAAGGAATAGATACCGCACGAGTGCCCTTTGCCACCCACCTCAAAAATTTGCTTGACCATGTTGAGAGCATTTTCAAAGCCGTTATACTTGTAGATGGACAGCACGGTACACAATTTCTCGCTGGAAAACCTGTGTTCTTTGCCTATTTCCTCTTGCTTGACAATGATGAATTTGCTACCTTCCGGTACCTCAAAGCCGGCCTTGGTCGCTATCCTTTGGGCCGGCGCGGCCACGGTATCAATTGTTCGCCGCCCTTCTTCGTCCCACAAAACGGCTGCCATCATCTTCTTTTCTTCCTCAGAGGCCAAATAGCCGCCTTCGGCCTGAAGCTGGGCCAGGAACTGGTCGTAAATTGATGCCTCGACCAGCAAGTTGCCGTCCGCAGAACAGCCGGAGCCAAAGTCTGAGGTTTTGCTAAGGCGGGTGTTTCGAGCGGCCTCTTCGATGTTGGCTGTTTCGTCAATAACCATCGTTGAGTTTCCGGCCCCCACCCCAAAAGCAGGCGTCCCGGAACTGTAAGCTGCTTTGACCATCGCCGGTCCGCCGGTCGCCATCACCAAATCACTAATAGACATCAATTCCTGGGCCAAAGGGATACTTGCTTTCTCAACGCACTGCAACAGATCGGCTGGGGCGCCCTCCCGTTCAAGCGCTCGGCGCATAACCTGCACGGTTTCAAACGTCGTCTTCTGGGTGCGAGGGTGGGGAGAGAAGATGACCGCATCCTTACATTTTATGGCAAAAATAGCTGTCCCCGGTGGGGTTAGAGCCGGGTTGGTCATAGGGATTAAGGAGGCAATAACCCCGGCCGGCTTGGCATATTTTACAATCCCTTTTTCGGGAATCTCTTCGATAATCCCGACGCTTTTCTGGCGCAAAACGTCGCGCAAGATACCTTGAATTTTAAATCGTTTGCCGGGCCGACCTTCGCGGTCGCCAATGCCACCCTCGTCTACACCCATCTGGGCCAGGCGGGTGAAAGTCTTTTCATTACCTGCCGCCCAGCCAATGGCCTGACAGAGCCGGTCTACCCGGGCCTGATCATAATCTTCTATCTCTTTCATTGCGGCTTTGGCTTTCGCCAGCAACTCTGCCGCGTGAGCTTTTTCTTTATCAGTAATGGGTCTGGCCATATGTTTTCTCCATAGCAAATTACATTAAGCTATCGTCAAAACAATTTTTGTTTCAGCGCCGTCGGCAGCCCGAGCCAGAGCCTCAGGTAACTGGGTAAATTGACAACGACGAGAAATGGCTTTGCCGGGTTGGATGGTTTTGTTAGCGATTAACTCGATGACCCGGTTAAAATCAGCCGGGTGGTTGTAAATGATAGAGGTCAAGATATTAAGGCCGCGTCTAGTAATGTCAAATGGGATAAAGGAAACCGGTTCGTGGGCCAACCCCACAATTACAACCTTGGCCCCAGCGGGGGCCGCTTCGAGCGCCATCGTGGCCGTTTTGACCGTGCCCCCACATTCAAAAACAGCAACGACATCGGCCGCATCTAACCGAGCCGCCAGTTGCGGAATGGCTTGCTCCCCGGCTTCCAGTTGAATGGCCGTGGCCCCCCACTGCTCGGCCAGGGCCATTTTTTCAGGAACCCGGTCGGTAACCAGCACCTGATAGCCTACCGCCAGAGCTGTATGCGTCAGCAATAGTCCGATGGCCCCCAAACCTATGACCGCAATCGTATCACCGGGCCGGAGGGTGGCGGTTTGCAGGGCATGCCAACCCACTGCCGTCGGCTCAACCAGCACGGCATCTTCATCGCTGATATGATCGGGCAGGGACCAAGCAAACCTGGCCGGCAAAACATGGTACTCGGCAAAACAACCTGGTTCATTGACCCCGGTGATCCGTTTGTTGGGACAAATATTGCCTTGTCCGCGCCAACAATAGCGGCAGTGGCCGCAGGGAAAATTCGGCTCGATGACGACGCGCTGGCCGAGTTCAAGGTGGGTCACTCCCTCACCCAGCGCGTCGATATATCCTACCCCTTCGTGTCCCACTCTGACCGGGTAGGGTGCCCTTTTTTCCCAGTCCCCCTGGTAAAGATGAATATCGGAACCACAGATGCTGACCAGTTTCATTTGTACCCGTGCTTGACCGGAGTTTGGTTCGGGAAGTGGTACCTGCTGCAATTCAACCCGTTGGGGTCTGGTTAAGAGGGCCGCCTTCATGAGTTTGTTTGGCATACCTTATCTTCTACCACTCTTAGTTGTCTGGTAACTCACCGGGCGGGGTGTACAACCAGACCAGCCACAATGGTTCATCACCAATATTTATGTGTTTATGAAAAACACCCTTGCCGATGGTCATAAAATCGGGGGAGCCCATTTCAGCCGACTGTTGTTCTTCTTCGGCTGTGCCCCAGACGGCCTTACACTTGCCTTTAATAATGACATCGACCTCTTCTGAATCATCGTGGTTGTGATAGGAGCTAGATTCGCCCGGATCAAATATGGTTAAGCCCGCGACAATATGTTCAGAACCGGTCAGGTTGGCATCAACCAGTCGGAAAACTTTCCGGCGATAGCCGGGCGAGTCCAGACCCAACCATATTTCTTTACCATCTTTAAACGGTTTGAGAGTTTTTGTTTCCATGAGTTTACTCCTTATGAGCATATTAGTTTTATGTAAGAACTTCTGAGATGTTTGCTACGCAACACTTGCGCCTGTCCTGCGGACAGTGCCGGTGTACGAACCACCCGATGTAGGGCGTAGTACGGGTTACATTCATCATTCACCTTTCCTAAATCCCCGCCCGGTAAATATCATTGATGTTCCAGTGACCCGGGGTAGGGGTGGGAATGTTTTCCATGCGAGCGTGGATCAAGGTGGGAATGTTTGAGGCAAACGCTTTTTCCAGGGCCGGGGCCAGTTGATCAGCCTGCTCAATGGTAATGCCCTTGGCCCCGCACGCCCGCGCCACCGCAGCATAATTGACGCTGTAAGGTTGGCCATTACAGGTAAAGACACAACCAAAATCTGAGTCGTAGTGATGCTCTTTCAGCAGGGCAATGGTGCCGTGAGCCAGGTTGTCCATCACCAGCCAGGTAACGGGGATATTCGCTTCCACCGCCGTGGCCACCACCGACATGTTGCTGCTAAAGGCCCCATCACCAATCAGGGCCAACACCGTTTTATCAGGCGCACCAACCTTGGCTCCCAACGACGCCGCCGGGCCAAATCCCATGGTGGCAAACGCCCCCGGCGTAATAAAGGTGCCGGGGATCGTGATATCGAACTGTTGGCCCACGCCGTTTTTATTCCAACCGACATCGGTCACAATCAAGCCGTCTTCGGGCAAAGTCTGGCGAACATCGGCCAGGATGCGTTCGGGGCGGAGTGGAAATTGGTCAGCGAGGCGGTGGTTGGCCCATTGTTGGGCAAAGCCGTCGATACCGGCCCGAATCTTCTGGCGCAGCCCCTCGTGGCGCACCCCTTCCGGGCGAATTTGTTTGGCTGCATCCAAAATAGCTTGGAGGGCGAACTTTGAGTCGCTCACCGCGCCAATGTCGGTGGGGAAGTTGCGTCCCAACTCGTTGGGGTCAATGTCAATGTGAATCATTTTGGCCGGGGGCACATTAAAGGTAAACCGGCGGTCCCAGGAACTGTTATCCGCCTCAGCCAATCGCGTCCCAACAGCCAGAACGAGGTCAGCGGTTGTGCACAACTCAATCACCATCGGGGTTCCCCAAAAGCCGGTCATGCCGGCTCGCAAGGCATGCGTATCAGGCATAGCCCCTTTGCCCATCAATGAATGAGTCACGGGTATATCAAGATGTTCGGCTAAAGCGATTAACTCGGGGGTGGCCCTATCGCGGATAAGCCCCCCGCCAACGTAAAGTACGGGATTTTCGGCTTCGATGAGGGCCGTTGCAATCCGGTGGGCCGTTCCCTTATCAAGGGCAGGCTTGCTGAGATTAGCCGGGGGAAATTGATTAAACGCGCCTTCCGGCAAATCCGCCGAAAAGACATCCATCGGCACGTCAACCAGAACCGCGCCCGGTTTTCCTGATTGGGCCAGGTGAAAGGCTCGTTCAATCACCCGGGGGAACTCGCCGGGGCGTTCTACCCGCCAGATGCGCTTGCAGAAAGGCCGGTAAATTTCAAACTGGTCGGCGTCCATATGCAGATTGACTTCTTGATGAGGATGTCGGCCAAAGTAGTGGGCCGGAATGTCGCCGGCAATAACTACCAGCGGTACGGCATCAAGGGCAGCATTGGCTACGCCGGTGGCGGCATTGGTTAGGCCGGGGCCAAGATGGGTCAACAAAACGCCCGGTTTCCCGGTAGCGCGGGCGTAACCATCGGCCATATGAGCGGCTATTTGCTCGTGGCGGGTGATGATAAACCGAATCTTACTTTTGTGAAGCGCATCAATAAAGGCAATATTGGTATGCCCACAGAGACCAAAGACTACTTCAACACCAAGTTTTTCCAGATAATCTGTTAATTGATAGGAAAGGATACGCGTGTCAGCCATAAAAAGCTCCTATTTTTTTGTATCAAGCACTCTATGCTCTGGGCCGCTGTAACCGTGGTCAACGGGGTCAATCCGGCGCATCGGCGGCATCAGTGCCTGCTCTTCTTGAGCATGGGCCAAAATTCCGGTAATCCGGGCTACCATAAACAAGGCATTCGACAAACCCGGGGGAAAGCCAACTTCGGACAAAATAGCGGCCATGGCCCCATCTATATTGATGGGCAAATCTTTACCGACCGCCCGTTTTAGGGCATCTTCTAAAGCCTGGGCAGCGGCCAGATAACGACCAGAGACACCAGCCTTTTGGGCCAAGCCAAATAAGCGGGCCAGTCGGGGGTCCTTTCGTTTATGTTGGCGATGGCCAAATCCTGAAATCCGTCGCCCCGCTTGACGCCACTCGGCTACAACGCTGTCGGCGGCAATGGTTAAGGCAACTCCCTCATCGGACAAAACCACCACGCCTTGGATAGCTTCCATTGAGTCTTGCACCGCCGCGCCGTGGAACTTGCCCAGACTGAGCAACCCGGCCGCTCCGGCCGCTCCCAGTGGGGCGCCGCCTGAAATAGCCGTCCGGGCAGCCAGCGCCGAGGGTGCCCCCGGCCCGTGGTCGATGCTGGCGACCATCAGCGCGTCAATCAATTTGGCTACGTTTGGCTTCGGTAGTTTGCCGGTATACAACAGATATATTGCTGAGGGGAAAGGAACATTCCCTATTA
>JBFGLD010000176.1:0-8505 GCA_041576335.1 Anaerolineae bacterium
GACACTGAGATCTGTGTGCTTGATGGAATAACCAGGCCTGGACCTTCGTCATAAGAAAAATAGAGATCACCACCCATGATGTCGCTAACAACTGTACCAAATGCGGCCCACGCACCTAGGAGATCGCCAAGTCGATTGAGAGGCTGGTACGCTTTCATTCCCGCAATATATCCGGCCGTAAATGTCGCGGGTTCATCACCTAGTGGCGGGAGGCCAGCCGCAAGAGCTCCTAAAGTCATTTCTCCCAAAAAACCACCCCCACTACTAGACAACGCGGCGCTGTCAAGCATTGTAGCAATGAAGTCTAACTGTTCAGCTCTTTTTGCATTGAATGCACCTGGTCTCTCCTCAATAAACTCAGTACTACCCGGTAACGGCCAGAATGTGGATTTAACCAGCTCCAACTCTTTGTCCTCGCTTATAAACTCCTTAGTCTTAGGATTTGTGCGATACTTGCACTCCGAGTCCCAACATTCTGCGTGCCCGCTCGGATCCGTATACCGCAGCGGATTATTCCGTGCGTAGCGATACCGGTTAAACCCACTTGAACTGCCCGGCTCGGGTACAATCGAATCCGGCGAGATGAAGCGGCCTAATGTGGGCGAGTAGTAGCGGGCATTGTAATCCATCAAGCCGAAATCCCGCTCATGTCTCTGCGAGGTGAAGCCAAAATCGGTGAGTGAGCCGCCGCCGGCCCAGCGTTCCTGGCCGTAAGGCAAATAGCGTACCTCGCCGACCCCGCTGCCGGCGCTGTCCGTAGTTAAGGCGGTGGAATTTAGGTGGTCGCCGTGGAGGTAGTATACCTCTTCCCCTCGCCTCATTGCAACCCGGGTATCGCCGTGAAGGTAATATTTGGTGACGCCGGCAACTGTAACCGGCCCGCTTTCCACGACGGTGCTGTTGCTCACGTTGTCTCGGGCCGTAACTTCAAAGTAATACTGCTGTCCGGGCAGGCCGACGAAGTGCGCTTGCAGGTCGGCGGTGGTCAACCACTCGACCCAGGAGCCGCTGCCCTGGCGATAGCGCACGGTGTAACTTCGAACGCCCGAGCCGGGCACACCGGCGCTGAGGCTGGGGTCGGTGGCGAACCAACTCACAAGGAAACGTAAAGGCACAATCGGCGGTAGATCGAAGACGAGATCAGGTGGGATGGCGTCTTTGAGCACGGAAAAGGGTTGGCTGATGGCGTTGCCGGCCCGGTCGGCGGCCGTCACGGCCGCGCCACCGCTGAAGGTGTCGACCGCAGTAAAGGCGTAAGGGTGAGCCTGCGTGCCGGTCGTGTTGCCGTTCAGGTTATAGGTGTTCCCATCAGCGGTGGTGGTGGCAAAGGTCAGCGTGTCCAACCCAAGGGTATCGGTGGCCACAGCGGTAACGACGAAATTGCCGCCGCTTTGGCCATAGTAGGCGGTGTTCGAGACCACGTGGGCATAAGCTGAGGTCGTGTTGAGGCTCAAGCTCAGGGCAGGTGGAAAGCTGTCGCGAGTAACAGCGCGGGTGACGCCGGTGGTGTTACAGGCTTCGTCTTCAACGATAATGGCAATGGAGTTGCTGCCTTCTGTAAGCGCGACCGTTTTGTTAAAGTTTCCACTGCCATCAAGTGTGACCGGCTGGTTGTTGACCTTTGCCGTGACGGCCGAGTGACTGTCGCCGGCCGTGCCGGTCACGGCAATGTTACCGGCGCCGGTTGCTGTCCCGTCGGCCGGATTGGTGACGTTTAGCGTGGGGGTGGATTTATCCACGCTTACCTCCCCCGCGTTGGTGCGGGTAACGCGGTTACCGGCCGCATCCCAAACTCTGACCCATACGGTATATGACCCATTGGCCGGACTGCTCGTCGGATCCCAGGTCCAGACGATTTGGTTGGAGGCGTTCAACGGGTTGGAGGTAGTCGAGCGGATACCTGAGTTACCGACGTTGTTATTATTTTGATCCCTGATTCTTATTTGCCACTGGGTGATTGGCACACTGGCGCCGTAGGTAAGCGGCACCTTGATGGTCGTCTGGTTACAACTCGTGCCATTAGGATTAAACACGGGCGGGTTGACCTGGGCCGTGCCGATCTGCGGTGCCGGCGGGTCATAGTAATTCAGGGCAAAGAGCGTGACCGGCTGGCTGCGGTTGCCGGCGTTATCTTCGGTACGCAGCCGTAGATAGTACACGCTGCCGGCCGCGCCGACCAATTCGGCGGTCGTTGTACCGCTGACCCAGGAATTATTGAGCGGATCGTCGCCGGAATTGGTGGTCCAACTATAGTAGTAACCGGCCACACCACTGCCGCCGCTGTCTGCGGCCGGGCTCCACTGGAAGCTGCTGCGATCGCATAAGTATTGAGCTTGACCGCTCTGTACCTCGGCCGGGCAGTCAAGGGCCGCGGCCGGCGCAGGTGGGTTAGCCGGCGGCGTGATATCGAATCTGACAATAAACACCTTTTCCGGAGTACTCATGTTACCGGCATTATCCTCTGTTTTGAGCCAAAGTTCATATATGTCACCGGAAGAGAGCACGCCCGATGGGGCGTAAGGCGGCCCGCTTATGGAGGTCCAGGATGTCGGAGCTGAGCTGCCCGAACTCAATGGACGCCAGTGGAGGTGATAGCCGGCGATGCCTGACGGGTCACCGGGCGCCGACCAGTTAAATGTTGGGTCTCCGTCGCTGTTTTGCCAGACATTGCTCTGAATCCCGCTCTGCGCGGTGACGGTAGGGTTAGGCGGTGGCGTGGTATCGGGATTAGGGCCGACCGTAATCGAGTCGAGCACTTTTCCAAAAAGTAGGACCACCGCCCGGCTGCTAAAGGTGCAGGGCGGTATCTGGCCCTGGCACGGCCCGGTACTGTAATGGGTGATGCCGGTCAGATTGCCACTCCCGGTCAGGGCTCCGGTCGCAGCATTATAGTTCCAGTATTGATTCTTGACGGTGATGGTCTCGACGAGTGTTCCGCCGGGGTCAGTGTACACGGCGCGCGTGTCAAAGGTACACGGTCCGGTTTGGCCGGCACAGGGGCCACTGTTGTAGCGGGAGATGCTGGTCAAGGTGCCCGTGCCCAACAGTGCGCCGGTATTGGCATTGAAGTTCCAATACTTGCCGTCGGCCGTAATCGACTCAACCAGGGTTCCCGCGCCATCAAAGTAAACGGCCCTGCTGTCAAAGGTACAGTTACCGGATTGACCGGCGCAGGGACCCGAAGCGTAGCGCGAAACAGTGGTCAGACTACTGCCGTTGCCCGCCCAGGGATCGTAAGTGTCGATAATTTGATCGTTATTCGTATCGCGCCAGGTGTAGTTCCAATATTTTCCGTAGGCCGTAATCGACTCAACGGTGTTTTCACCGGAGGGATACAAAGTGCGGCTGTCAAATTCACAACGACCCACTGACCGGCCGGTGCAGGGACCCGTGGGGCTTTGGTAACGAGCCGAGCTGGTTAAATCATCACCGTTGTCGGGCCAAGGAGATGGATCGAAGTTCCAGTAGGTTCCATAGACACCTGGGGTCTGGAGTCGAGCCGCAAAATCAAGCCTGATCTGCAGGGCCGGCTCAAGCTCCATCTTTGTAGTAACCAGCGGTACGGTGGCCGACAGCAAGGGATACGCCAAACCGGAACTACGTAATGAATCGCCGGTTGGTGGGGCAAAGGAGAGGTGGGCAGGGCGGGTTGGCGCTAGCGGTCCGGCATATGTTGCTGCGTGAGCGGATCGGAAGGCGGCGGCGAAGTTACGCCCCTCCTCCAGCCCAGCGGGCGCTGCAAAGGCCTGAAACAAGCCATTCGCCGTAGTATCAATCTGCTCCTCGTAAATCTGGCCGATGTAAACCGTCGTGATTTCGACCGGTTCCGTCTCGGGCGGGATCGGCGGCAGTTCATTGATCTTCAGCAGCCGGCTGCCGTTGCCGTCATAGACAAAGCGGACAGCGTTGGATTGGCTGACCTGGTTGGAACCGGTTTGGGGCACGGACCAGGCGACTCGAGCCAGCTTGTTCTCGGCGTTCCAAGCTTGGGTATAGGTTATGCCGTTTTCGGTGCGGCTTATCATATTGCCGTTGGCGTCGTATTGGTAGTTGTTACCAGTATCTCCTCCGGTCAGGGCGGTGACGGCGTGGGGCTGGTTTGGAGCATACTCGTAGTCGAGGACCCGGCCGTCAATCGTCTTAGCCGTGATATTACCGATTTCGTCATATCGATAGCTGTGGCTGAAGGCGGGCAGCGATCCGCCGTTAGCGTTGGCGCTGACCAATCGATCTAAGTAATCGTAGCCAAAGTTAAGGGCTTGCCCGCGGGTGCTATCGTCGAGGGTTATGATGTTGCCAACAGCATCATAGGTGTAGTTTAAGTTTAGCAGCGAACCGCCGGAAGCGCTGGCCACGATCGATTTCAAGCGATTGCCCTGCCCAATTCCGTTTAGCTGCTCATTCGGGGCATAATAGGTGTAGGTCGTGGATACCCCATTGCCGGCGCTGCGTGTCCGGATGTTGGCCAGAGCGTCATAAGTCGTGCCGGCAATGTACGCGGCCGGATTAGACTGGCCGGCCACGGGTAGGTTGGTGGTCAGCGTCACGGGCAGACCGCGAGGTGAATAGCCGTTGGTGACCACCTCGCCGTCAGGATAGGTCAGCGTTCGGACGCGGTCGGCCGCGTCATATGTGTAGCCGGTCGCGTAAGCGCCCGAAGCATCGGCGCTGTTCACCAACACCCCGTCAAAGGGCGGTTGGTTAAACAGCCGGCGCGCCTCGGTGATTTGACCCTGCAGGTCGTAGGTCCAGTCGACCCGGCCGGCTTCGTCGACCATGCTGGTTTGCCGGCCCACGCCGGCCCCGTGGTTAAGTTCATCATAAAAGTATTGGATATGGGGGGTGCCGGTCGGGTTTCCCGGACGTTGATAAGTCGCCGGATTTGACACCCCGGATTGGTAGGTTTTATCGGTTAGCCGGTTGAGGGCGTCGTAGTATAAGTTAGCAGCCAGGTTTTTGGCATCGACTTGGGCTATGAGGCTGCTCTGCGCATCGTAGTGGTAATACCATGTGCCCATATCAGGATCGTCCATGCTTATTTTGCGGCCCAGCGTATCGTAGTCGATATTGGTGACGTATCCTGAGGCGTCGGTGACCTTGGTTAAATTATCAAGAACGTCATACTCATAGCGAGTCGTGGCGTAGATAGTTTCGTTAGGAGCCTCATCGCTATACTCTTGAGTTTCAACCAGCCGGCCAAAGGGGTCGCTTTTCGAGACTTTGACATGCCGGTTGGAATCAATGATTTTGGTATGGTAGCCGTTATAGACCGTGATGGCCTGGCTGCCATCCGGCTGAGTTATGCCGGTCACCCGATCTAACAGGTCGTATTGGGTGGTTGTATGCGCTGTGCTCCAGTTGGGGATTTGGTAGGGTCCAAAACTGCCGTTTCCGTCGGCCGGCACGGAGGCGCGGATTGCCCGGCCCAGTTCGTCATAGGCGACGCTGCTCAAAACGTAACCGGTGCCCGATTCTTGCTGGCTTTGGGTCTTGCGGCCCAAGCCGTCGTAATAAATAAAGGTTTCGGCATATGTCGCAGCGCCACTGCAATCATCGTCACGCTGACGGGCCACCTCGTGGTAAGGTATTCCGGCCAGCGGGTTGAAACTGGGATATTGAGCCTCGAAGGTCGGCCCGCTGCTGCAGCGAGGTAGGCTGACCGAAGTGATCCGCCCAAAGTCGTCGTAGGCATAGGAAGTGATGGCAGTGTTTGCATCTTTTTCCCATATGGGTAGTTGGAAGCGGTAATCATATTCCGTTTCGGTCCGGTGCCCCAGCGGATTGGTGACAAGCGTGGGTAACAGGCCGTGCTCATCGTAGACTATTGTGGTCAGCCGAGCACCGCCTCCGCCAACACTGCCGCTGCTGCCGTAATCGGCAAAGGTACGGCTCTCACGGCTGTTGCCATAACGATCATAGTTACCGTAAGTGGAATCCACAAAGGTGTTATTGCCCGCCCAAGCCCGTTGCACGGTCAAGTTACCTCTGATTGGCGCGGCGCCGAAGCCTTGCCCGTCATAGTGGTAGCGTGTCTCGGCTGTTTTTGCACCGCCTATCAAGCCACTCCATACGGTTTGCCGGAAAGGTAGGGTTAGTAGATGGTTTTGCCAGTTTGGGGCGTAAGCGTATTCGACCGTACGGTAGACGCTGCCGCCGTCGGCCTTAAACGCGGTCCTGGTGAGCAAATTGCCGGTAGCCAGATCAAATGCGGAGGTGGTCCGCTGGCGAATACAACTATTCAACCCGGCGCGATGGCCGTGGTTGGCCGCCCCTTCGGAGACTTTTCCGTCACAAACGTAATCATTTTGCTCGCGCTGGTAAACGTATGTCACCGGCCAGGGATTATTCGCAACAATCTGCCATTCGGGGATGGACGCGCGATATAAGTTCCCCTCGTCGTCATAGATCCAACTACTCAGCTCATACCCATTCAAAATATGGGGACCACCCTTGGGCCCGTTATTCTCGTCATACTCGTTGTTATAATGATGCTTGGCTACCTTGCCGAGCGGGCCGGATATGGTGGCTTGCTTAAAGCCGTAAAAGCGACTGTAGTTAATATAGCCAAACGCTGCGGCGTTCGGATTACCGGCATCACTCAAGTCCTGCACAATCTTCGGATCGATGAACTGGTACTGGTAGGGGCTGCTTAAGCCGGTCGTTTCGTCGTCGACCTGCCGGCCAACGACAGTTTGAAACAACTCATCCCAAAAGGGTTCGTAGTCGTAATCAACCGAAGCCCCATAGCCGTTGGTCACTTTGTCCAAAAACGGGCGGGACCATTTGCTGTACTGTTGGCCGCAGTTGTTGCAGTTGTAGCGCTGGACCCAATAGCTGCTTACGCTGCGCGACTCATAGGTAAAAGTCATAGCCGGTAGTCCGTTGCCGTTCTGGTCAAATATCTGCAATCCGGTTAATAGATGCCGGCGTGCGTGCCGGTTCGGAGGAGTCACGTCCGTATCTTGCTCGAAGTGTAACCGGCGGACGAGCTGTGGTTGAGCCTGGCTCGGGTTACGATAGTGCCAGATGTTGATATCGGTTAATTTTTTCGCTATATCGCCTCGAATTTTCTCATCGGTCGGGGAATACCCTTTAGCGGTCGTAACAAACTCGACTTGGTATTCGGCGTGAAGGTCGGCATCATTGGTTGTGTATCTTATCCGCTGGGGGAAAGATTGAGGTACGGGCCCCCTAATATATTTACCTCCGCTTTTAACACAGTTGCCACTCCCATCACCGGGTACATTGCCGCGTATGTGTTCGTAATCAATTTCCAAGCTGTTACCGTGAACGTCTACGACCTTATAAAGCTTGTAAGTTTGTTGAACCAGATCACAATGCTTCTCCCCGTTATTATTATAGAGCAGGATTGAGCCCTTTCCCTGACCATCCGTGCCGAAATAGTAAGTTGTCCCGTCTCGATCGACGACTGTCCAGAAGCCGCTGGTTGAGTGCCCCATTTTATCGACCCTACCCGGTGCGGTGATATCCATAAACGTCTGATGCTCGGTCTGGAAACGTGGAGGCGGACTACCCGGAGGGCTATAAGTTGCGCTGGAAGGCAGGAGTTGTTCATTGGTACCGTTAAGCGTAATCCGGTACTCATAAACCGGCTGAGGCTTTCGCTTGCCCGGTACTTTTTTGGTATCAACCAATTGCCATGTTATTTGACCCAATTCTAAGGTCCAACCGGTGCCGACCCAGCCCGTATCGGGGCTGGTGTGCTCACCAACCAGGCCGTTGACGATGCCGCTGTTGTACTGCAAGGTTAAGTTAGGACCAAAGCCGTTCGGTCCGGAAGGTAACAGAATCTCGTAACCGAAGCGGGCACTGCCTCTGGAGAGCGCCACCTCAAAGGCGTCAATTGTGGGCGTTGACCAGGTGGCGCTCTCTCCGCCGACACCGTAGGTGCTGAAATGGTTGATGGCTGCCGTAAGCTGCAAAGCGGCGGTTGGCACGGCCGCCGGAGTCGGCTTAAATTCCTCGGTGTCGGGATCATAATACAACACGCTGTCGGTTTGAATCGACGTCGCGATCAGATCAAACCGTTGGGCGATGGGGTCGTAATCCATGAGCGCCAGCGTATCCTCGGCCAGGCCGATTACGTCACTGTAGACGTAATTGGTCGTCAAGGTAACCGGTGCCTGAAATTGGAGCGTCTCAAGTAAAGTACCGTCCGCTCGTTTGGCGGCAAAGTTGAACAGCCGCAGCGGCAGCCCTGCCGGGTCGGTAGCCCGAAACGTCACGGTAGGTGAGGCGGTAATTTCAAACATTGGCGTTTGGTCAATTAATATCTCAAGCGTCTCCGTAACTGCGCCGGGAGCAAAGTCGAGCAAAACTCGGCCATCGGTCGAAGTGATGACCCCGCCGGTTGGGGAAATGGTGCCCTTGGTTGGGGCCGAGGCCGTAATGAAGTTGGAACGGGTCAGCGTATCGCTCCCCCCCGGCCCGTCGACGGTTAGACTGACCGTATAGACCCCGTTTTGGGTGTACGTATGCGTCGTC
>JBFGLD010000177.1:0-8503 GCA_041576335.1 Anaerolineae bacterium
ACCGCCAAGCTTTTCTACAATGTAGCCAGGCGTACCTTTCTCAACCAAAAAACCTTTAACCTCGTTATCTGACTCATCCCGAGCCCAGATAATGTTGACGTCGGCAAAAGTAGCGTTACCACTCCATTTTTTCTCACCGGCCAAAATCCATGCGTCTCCTTCACGCCGGGCCGTGGTGGTGAGGCCCGCTGCCGCCGCCGAGCCAACATCCGGCTCAGTTAAAGCCCACGAACCAATTTTCTCTAATCGTTCCAACTTTGGCAGCCAGTGCGCTTTTTGTTCGGCTGAACCGAACGACGAAATTGTCCCCATGCACAATCCCCAGTGAACCCCAAAAAAAGTGCACAGAGATGGGTCTACCCGGGCAATTTCCATAAAGATCACTCCCAGCCTGAGTGACGACTGGTAGGCGAAGTAATCCGGCCGGGCACCGATGGTTTCGGCCAGCACTTTGGCAAATTTCGGAATGAGTTCGTAAGGAAATTCGCCACGCTCCCAGTAGTCGTTGATAACAGGCTGAACTTCTTTTTCCATGAATTTCCTAACTTTTGTTTGATAGGCTCGCTCCTCTTCGGTAAATACGCCGGCGATGTCGTAGAAATCACTGTCAATGGGGGGAGTTGATTTATACGCCTGACGGGCGCCGACCTGCTTCATCATGCGGTCAAGGTCCTGTGGATTCATTGTACCGAGAGCTTCGATGAGTTGGCCCAGATCGACTTTTTCGGACAAAGCAAGCACTTTTTCCAGGTCGATCTGCTGAAGGAGTTTGCTCATTGTATTGATTTGATTTATGTCCATAGCTTACTTTGAAACCTCCGCTGCCGATGTGAGTATGCTCAATAAGTACGTTATAACCTCACATATTAGGAAATCGCGCCGACTACAACCTCGGCCACATCTTTAACCTGCATCGGTGCGCCGGCATTATTGTTCGCGTCGTTGAGCATGCGGGCGCAAAAAGGACAGCCTATGGCCAGAGTCTTCGCGCCGGTGGCTTGAGCTTCGGCAAAACGGTTGGCGTTGACGGCCTCGGTGCCATGTTCCTCCTCTTTCCACATCTGCGCACCGCCGGCCCCGCAGCAAAATGAGTTACTCCGGGTACGATCCATCTCCATCAGCGTAACGCCGGCCTTGGCCAGCGCGGTTCGGGGTGCTTCGTAGATACCGTTATGCCGGCCCAAATAGCAGGGATCATGGAAGGTGACCTGGTCCAGGGCGTTGCCGTTAAGCTTGAGTTTGCCGCTGCCGATCAGTGCAGAAATTAGTTGCGTATGATGCATCACCGTAAAATGTCCGCCAAAGTCGGCATACTCTTTACCAATCGTTTGCAGACAATGGGGGCAATTCAGCACGATCTTTTTCTGATCGGCGCCAATGCCCTTGAGTAACTCAATGTTCATCATCGCCAGCTCGTAAAAAAGGTATTCATTCCCGGCCCGGCGGGCAACATCACCGGTGCAGGATTCGTCGTTGCCCAGCACGGCATAATTGATGCCGGCGACGTGCAGAATGGTCGCTGTAGCCCTAGAAATTTCCTGTGCATTGGGATCAAATGCGCCCGCACAACCGACCCAATAGAGCACCTCATAATCGGGGTTATCCGTGACGGTCGGCACTTTGAAGGGAAGCGATTGAGCCCATGCCAGGCGATCCTCCGTCATTTGCCACGGATTGGCGTTGCGCTCCATCCCCGTGAAGGCGCCTTTGAGCTCGTTGGGAAAGCTGCTTTCCATCAATACTTGGCTGCGACGGATGTCCAAAATATCGAGCATGGGCTCATTGCCAACCGGACAGACATCGACGCAGGCTCCACAACTCGTACAGGCCCAGACGGCACTCTTGCTGATAGCGTAAGCGAGCAGAGCGTTTTCGTCTGCTTCTCCGGCAGCCAATTTACCCATATTTTCCCAGATATAGTAACGTTTGTTAATCTCCAAGGCGGCAGGCGATAACTCTTTGCCGGTCGTGTAGGCCGGACAGGCCTCTTGGCACCGGTTGCACATTATACATGCAAACGGATCTACGAGTTGAGTCCGGGACAGGTCGGTTAAAGTGGTGGCGCCAAACTGCTCGATGCTTTCATCTTCAAAATCAATTTTTTCTTGGGTAGCGATGCCGTTACGGTCCGGGCGGGTCATAAAATTAAAGGGACCCATAAACAGGTGGGCGTGTTTGGAGTAGGGGAAATACGGCAGAAAAGCCAAAATCAAACCCAAGGCGATCCACCAGCTAATATGCCAGCCAATGGTGACGGCCGTCGGCGGCAGCCCGCTCCACAGGTTCGCGACCAAATTGGCAAATGGTTGCCACATATCGCCCCCGGCTAAAGCGACAAGAAATGAAGCCCCCAAAAAGCGAAAACCGACATGACACCAAATAAAGGTGCCGACAATCAGCGAGTCGCTCGGAATACCCTGGCGCACCTTAGGATGCAGCTTGATATGGTCACGAAACGTCAAAGCCGGGGATTTGGCGATAAAGCGCCGGATCAAGAAATAGGTCATTCCCACCAGCACAGCTACGCTCAACAAATCGGCCAATAGTCTATAGATGTTGCCGACCGGGCCGGGCAGGTGAAAGCCGGGTAGATAACCTTCGAGGATGTCAACTGCATTGACTATAACATAGTAAATGAAGCCCCAGGCAATAAAATAATGAAAAATTGACGACGTTTTTCGATGACGTAGGATACGACCCTGACCGGTGAGGGCGATAAAACCTGTCCACAATCGCTGGGGCAGATTGTCAAAGTTAAGTATGCCGTGACCGCGTTGCACAATTTTGGCCATTCTGCCAAAGGTGAGATAAGTAAAATAAAGTGAGGCCGCAACGGCTACGGCGAACAGAATTTTTTCGATGAGGGTTAGCAAGATATCTTCTCTCCCTAAAAATTATTTTCGTAAGTGCAGTGGCCCATCCGCTTCTCAGATTATTAAATGTCGGCAGTAGGCGGCGTTAGCTTGCGATTACGCCCTTTGGCTGTTGCGAGGGCATCATGGACCCTGACGTCTGAATGCAGCGGCGTCATTGAGCGGACGAAAGAAGGCAGGCGAACGGCCCAACTTTACCCCTCTTAGCCTGTGGTCATCCGTCGTTCGTCGTCTCACTTGTTTGACTACTCAGATTATCAGAACAAACTCAGCTGTTCTGCGCTGGGTGAATCGATTTGAGTTGCGTTCCGAGTGAAAGAGGCTGCTTCGGTAATAAATTGAGGAAGCTTTTGGAAGTCTTCGACGAGAACCGGGCGCCATTTGGGCTGGTGAAGGGCTGCGGCTGGGTGGAACATCGGTACAACTAAGCGATTGCCGACCCGTTTGGGCTGGCCATGGATTTTTGTAATCGATGCCCCTGGAAAATAGCGATACATAGAATATCGTCCGAGCGTAACAATAACTCTTGGGTCAACGAGCTCAATCTGGCGCTCCAAATAATCAGTACACGCTTCTAATTCATCTGATTGAGGGTCACGATTGCCGGGGGGACGGCATTTCACCACGTTAGCGATGAAGACCTCTTCGCGTTTAAAGCCGATGCCCGCAAGTAGTTCCTCCAAAAATTTGCCGGCCGCGCCTACAAAGGGGCGGGCCTGCTTATCTTCGTGAAAGCCAGGACCCTCACCAATCAACATGATGTCGGCCTTGGGTGGACCTTCACCCGGGACAGCACGAGTCCGGGTTTGGTGCAAAGCACAGCGGGTACAATCGTGTACCGCTCGGGCGATTTGGGGTAGATCCATTTGGGAGATTGGAGGTAGGTTTGTATGATCAACCAACTCAATTGGGTAATCGCGGATCCAGTTTTGGCTACCTGTGGCTTTGCGAAACCACTCACCAGCCGGGCTAAGCATCCACAGGTCACCCCATTGAGCGTCTTTCAACTGCATTTGGCGAATTGTGTCATCTCGCTCGCCTGCGCTAATTTCTCCTTCGGCAAAGCGAGCTTGGACCGCTTCGACCTGACTGCAAAACACACTGAATTGATTGGGCATCGTTATCTTTTCCTCGGCGATTGTTCAGCGCATTTTAGTTGAGGTATTCTAATTTGTCTATATTCAGGCGGGCTAATCGTTGAAAAAGTTCCGTTTTGCGCCGCTGTAACATTGTTTGAAACTCAGTCAGGCCAATGACTGGTGTCGTTAAAATAAGTGCATCTTCGCCGGTGTCGCTGAAATAGTGACTGCGCCAGCCTGCTTCTTGAAAACCAAACTTCGCATAGAGATTTATTGCTACCTGATTGGACGAGCGAACTTCCAAGGTTGCGGCAGCCGCACCCAACACTTGACCGTGTTCCAGGAGGTGTATTAGCAGCCACGCGCCCAACCCCAAGTGCTGCCAGCGCGGCTGGATGGCAACAGACGTGATCTGTATCTCGTCGGCTATGAGCCAGAACCCACCCTGCCCGATGATGGCGGAGCGTGTTTCTCGAACCCAGCTTAGAACAAAATGGTGAGCCAACTTGTTCTGACGAAGCTCACGTTGATAATCTCTATGCAACCGCTTCGGACCGTAGGCAGCGTGTTCAAGCGCGACAACTGTCTCTATATCAGCCGTCCGCATTGGCTGAATTTGAAAGGGGAGCGGCTGATACGGGCTTATCATTTAGCATCCCGAGTTATGTGGTACGTGCTGCATCAAAATAATAACACACCCCATACCTATTGTTTTAAATCTCACGATTACGGCGATGAGATGTAGATTGGCACCAGAGCGTCAGGGTCATCTTGATAGCTGGCCTCGAGGCGGCTGGCAGCGATTTCGGCTAAGTAACCGGCGCGCCGTAAACGAAATGCTGCGGAAACCACCTGGACTTTGTGACCGGTCTGACGCTGCAAGACTTGGGCAGTTTGCTCGTCAATCTCACCAACGCACAACCCCGGTCCGTCAAAATGCTTGGCCAGGTTTTCAAAGTTGGTGAGCTGTGGGCCTTCAATTAATTGATATTGGTCGTCGATCAGGGCGTAACAGGCAGCCAAGATACGCCCTCGACCGGCTTGGGCTATGGCCCATACCGGCACCTGGCTATCTCGAAAAGGATAGGCCGTAATCTCCAGGGTTGGCACACCCACCACCGGGAGTTTGTAAGGTAGCGCCAGGCCCTTGGCTATGGCCAAGCCGATACGCAGACCGGTAAAAGAACCTGGCCCCAACGCTACGGCCAGGGCAGTCAGATCGTCTACGTGCAGCTCTGCCAGTTTGAGCATACGTACTATGCGAGGCGGTAGTTCGACGGTATGGTTGCGGCCGGAATGCCATGTTTCTTCGGCAAAAAGGCCGTCCGGTTTGTACAAAGCCAGGCTGGCGTATTGCGTTGCGGTATCGATGGCAAGGATCATGGCATATCTAAAAAGTGAATTGGCTAGATTTAACGGCTCTTATACGCAGGGCTGAGCGAAAGCAGCCGTCTTGAACTGCTTGAGTAAAGTGACGAATCGCTCACCATTGGGGCGCAGAACAACGCGGCGCTTTGTTTCCTCGAGATCGTAGAGTTCCACGGCCAAATATACTTCCGGAAGCAGGTCGCCGGCATGGTCAGCCCATTCGATGAGCGTGATACCAGCGTTGTAAAGATAGTCCTCGAGCCCCAGGGTCGACACCTCGGCCAGGTTGGTCAAGCGATACAGGTCAATGTGGTAGACCGGCCAGCGGCCTTGATACTCATTGACCAGGGTAAAAGTGGGTGAATTCACCGGATCGGTCACACCCAGCCCCTGACATACGCCTTGCGCCCAGCGTGTTTTGCCACTACCTAAATCACCAATTAATGCCAGCACGTCGCCGGGGGTCAAAAACTGGGCTAGTCGTGCCCCTAGGCGACGAGTCTGGGCCTCACTGTGGCTGATTAAATCGAGCGTGTTCGGTTCAATCAAGGGTGACATACGTTTCTTCCTGTCAGGATTATACTCTTATTGTTAGAGAGGGACAAAGGCTTTGGCACAATTGTTTAACTTATGGTATGATAATTTGATAACATAGTTCCTACAGCCAAGGTAGGCTAATTTTTGATGGCCCCAAAAGCAGTTGTAGGTGTACAACTTGCCCTGCTTATAGGGCTTTTTACTTGCACGGCCCGAAACATTCCGAGGCGCGGACAATATCCGCTTTGTGAATTCTGCAATAAAATATACAGCGGAAGGGTCTAAGCAAAGAGGTTTTTATGCGCTATCTCCTCATTTCAGATATTCATGCCAATTTGGTTGCTTTCGAAACCGTCCTGAAAGATGCCGAGGGGTTGTACGATAAAGTCTGGTGCTTGGGTGATATGGTCGGATACGGACCAGACCCAAATGAGTGTGTGGAGTTGTTGTTAACCCTGGATCATCTTTGTATTGCAGGAAATCACGATTGGGCCGTGTTAGGCAAGCTTGATGTTGACGATTTTAATCCCGACGCCCGTTTTGCCAGCCTATGGACACGAGAACGGTTAACTGATGCGGTGCGTGATTATCTTGATAACCTGCCCGTAGCCATAATTGAAGAAGAGATCTATACCCTGGTTCACGGTAGCCCTCGTCATCCGATCTGGGAATATATTCTTTACCCCGCCGTGGCTCAACCTAACTTCAAGCATTTTAATACACCCTATTGTTTCGTGGGGCATACTCATAGCCCAATTATTTTTCAAGAGGCGGACGAGTCGAACGGCATTTGCCATGTCATAGAGCCTGAATTTAACGGTGGCTCGATGGTATTAGGCCAGCATCGCCTTATTATTAACCCCGGCAGCGTTGGCCAACCCCGTGACGGCGATGCCCGGGCAGCTTACGGCATTTTAGATATCGAGACAAATTCGTTTGAACACCGGCGAGTTGCTTACCCTGTAAACGCGACCCAAGAAAAAATGAAAGAGCAAAACTTTCCCGCCCGGCTTTGGAATCGGCTGGCTTTTGGCTGGTAGATCGATTTTTATGCCAGCCAAAAGGCCAGTGAATGAAACGTGACCCGCCCAAATGTCAGGCCGGCGAAGCGTTACATCACAAAAAAAGACGCCTCCGCAAGGGCGTCTTTTTTGAATAGGCTAGCAGCTGCTCAACTAGCGCTCTTATTCTTGTTGCAGCCTGTTCGCCAGGCGATGATACTCTTTAAGGATACTCATAATCTCTTGGTTTGTTGACTGCCGGTTTTTCTCGCGCTCGCTTTGTTGGAAGAGGGCCCACCGATGAAAAATCTCTTGGCTAACGGCGGACGGATCAAAGACCTTCTTGAACGTAAACTTACTGTCAGGACCGGCAGCTGCAGTTTCGATGATCACATTGCCCATATTGAGTAATTTATAGAAAAGATTGGGTACTTCGGTATAAACGTTCTGAATTTTGTCGAAGCTGCCATCGCGCCGAGTTTTTCGCAGCCGGAAGGCAGCACTATCGATATCAATAATGTGGGTATCTGTAACCTGATAGAGGTCTCGATACCAATCATCATAAGCCCACAAATACCAGAAAAACGTGCCCAAAATTCCGAGGGCAATCAAGATTTGCAGGGGCAGCCAGACGACGATGAGCAGTAGGTATATCAAAAATATCAGAAGGAGTGTTGGCCATAGAATGTTGGCCAATAAAACAAAGCGATGTTTGCGCCAGGTAATAACCGTGCTTTCTCCGCTGGCCTTATCAACCTCCTTAATTCTGGGAATGAAATAGTCGACAAGTGCATTGTAATGCCGGGTGAGTTTTTCTTGCTTTTCTTCTTCGTTCCACTCCGGCTCGGCCACGGCCATAACAATTTTGGGTATGGCATGTTGGGCCCCAAAGACATTGGCCATATTTTGTTGTAAGGCAGTTACATCAGCTTCTGCTACACGCGCTTTGGCGTAGCCTGCGTGCTCCAAAATCGCATCGCGCACCTCTGAGGCATGGCGGATGTGCTCTATCTCGATTCTTCCTGCGCCGGCCGTTGTTATTCTAATACTATCCGAGTCAAAAAAATAATCAAACAAATCCGAGACGGTAAACACATCCTGGACTCGAGCCAGGGGTGCGTCTCTTCTTTGTTCACCATAAAAGAGGATACGCTCAATGTGGATCACACGCTTGGTAGTAACAATCAATTCGTCATTTTGCCAGTCGAAATAGTGATAGATGATGAGCAGAACAGCTACCAGAAAAAAGGGCAATGTGATGAGTACCGGAAGCATCGTTAGAGCGACCGAAGATGAGCTCAGCCCCAACAGCTCGGCCGTCAAAAAAAAGATAATAGGCGCGATCATTAAGCTCAACGGCAGTGGTAGCTTGGCCAGGAACGCAACAAAATGACGTTTCGTGGCGATGACGACGACTTCATCCCGCTGCCGTCCCGGAAACTCTTTTCGCGCTTGTTGAATTCGATTTTGTTCTATACTTTCAAAGAGTGCTCTAGCGCGAGGATTTTTGTTAAGAATCCAATACCAGTCATTTTCGTCAAAAACGGCGATCTTAACCTGAGAAACGGTTTCGACTGTGGCAGTCCGGTTTCGGTTGCCAAACAGAGCTTGGGTACCAACGACTGAACCCGGGATGAGATAATTG
>JBFGLD010000178.1:0-8491 GCA_041576335.1 Anaerolineae bacterium
CGAGGTCATCATTAAGGGCGGCATTTTCAATGGAGACGGCTGCTTGGTTGGCGAAGATAATGAGCGGCAGCAAATCATCCTTGCTAAAACGCGCTTTAACTGCCCGATTTTCGACGTAAATCGCGCCGATTGTTTCGCCTCGTGAGGCGAGCGGAACACACATGATTGAACGAAGCTTCAAACCCATCACGCTTTTAGCTCGGCCGAAATCCGGACTATTCATCGCGTCATACAATAGGACCGGTTCGCCGGTGTTGATAACCTGATTAAAAATTGACCGGCTTATTTCAACTTCGGCGTTGGGTATCTCGCTGCCCTCAAAACTACGCTTAACCCGAAAATCAAGCGAGCCGTCGGGTCGGAGCAATACGATAAAACCTCGCTCTGCCCCAACCAATTGCATTGCTTCATCTACAACGTAATCCAATAGGGGCGTCAGGGCTCGAATCTCAGCCATATGACGACTAATATTGAGAACATTCTCCAGTAAATCGGGATTCATTCGGTCTCGCTCGAAGCGGCTGGTCAAAGCCTGCAAACCGTGATTATTACCGTACGGCAAGGGGTGCTTATTTTTTATTGAGCCTCAAGCCGGCGGTTACGCTTTCCGTTCACCAGTATCTGAGGCCCAAACGTCCTTCGACCAACGGGCGAAAAAGTGCCGCTTATATTATGATTGTGGAAGCCACTGATAGATTATACCCAATAATGGGTCTGGACACAACATAATAGGGATTCAAATGTGTGGTCAAAAAGAGTTAAAATGCCTTAAGATTTGGTTATGCCGGGCGGGAATTGAGGCTAATCCTGCTTGCCTAAATCCCTATTTATTGCTACAATCGGTCAGACTACCTCGCTACTCCTCAAACCGTTAAACTTTGATGACCAGCTTCAACTCGCTGCGGTCAAAAGGGTAACCCCAAGCATTATGAAGCCAGCTAACCGACCTTTGAGGTCTCGTGGACAGATTCAAGAGGCGCTAAAACCAATCTTGTACGCGGATATTTTTGACTATCCTCTAACCTTTGAGGAAATATACAAATTCCTTGAGTTCAAAACCACACCTAATGTGCTCAAATCGCTGCTCGAACAAGCGACAAAAGATGAGCATATCGTATTGGTCGATGGCTTCTACAGTTTAGTCGATCGACCGCATCTTGCTGCCAAGCGTCGGGAACGTGGGCTGGCTGCCCAGGCTTTATGGCCCAAAGCGAGGTTCTATGGCCGCTGGATTGCCAGCCTGCCCTTTGTTAGAATGGTTGCTGTTACCGGCTCGCTTGCAGTCGAAAATCCTTGTGACGGCATTGACGATATTGATTACTTAATTGTGACCCGCCCCGGCCGCTTATGGCTGTGCCGGGCAATGGTCATCTTGATGGTCCGTTACGGGCATCGCCAGGGTGTGCATTTGTGTCCAAACTATATGCTCACCGAAAACTTACTTTTTTTTGAAGATGATAACCTTTATATTGCCCGCGAAATGCTGCAAATGGTGCCGCTTTACGGTAAATCGACCTATCTGGATATGAGGCAGGTCAACGCTTGGATCACCGACTATTTGCCGCAAGGGGCAGGCTTGAACCTGACCCATGTCGATGACGGGCTGTCGCCGCCCCAATGTTTCTTTAAGAAGTCCGGCGAGTTCATCCTCAGCAGCTTTCTGGGGGACTTGCTCGAGAAACCGCTGCAGAGATATCAGATTACTAAACACACAAGATTGGCCGAAAAGAATGGTGCAGCTGATAAAGTAATTTTCACCGCGGACCAATGCAAGGGGCATTATGACGGCCATAAAAATAATACGATGAAAGCCTATCAAAGTCGGCTCGAAAAATATAAACAGACTGCTGCGAGCAGTACCTGACCAGCTTGCGCACTACTCGCCGCCGGTTTGATGCGATCTGGAAATGCCGTTGCATAAGCGGGATAGTTCAGAAAACTGAGACTACGAGGTAAACCATGGCGAATGTTCTATTTGGGCAATCTTACTATCTGCAGTTCGACTCAAAACTTTGGGCGGCGATGCAGCCTTATCCGCCCCTGGGATGTCTCTATGCTGCGGCTTACGTGCGGGAAAAGGGTTACGATGTCGCTTTATTCGACGCAATGCTGGCGGAGTCGGAAGCTGATTGGGAGACGGCACTCGATACCCACAAACCGGCCTATGCCGTATTGTACGAGGATAGTTTCAATTATTTGAGCAAGATGTGCCTGTTACGGATGCGTGAGGCAGCCTTCAATATGGCCGCGGCAGCCAAGGCCAGGGGCTGCACGGTCATTATCAGTGGTTCCGATGCGACTGACCATGTCGAGAAATATTTCGCGCACGGCGTTGACTTCATCTTAATTGGCGAAGGCGAAATTACGTTGGGCGAACTGCTCGACCATCTTGCGGGTACCGCTGCGGCAAAACCCCTAACTTCGATTGGCGGCTTATGTTGGCCGCAAGCTGAGAAAATTGAGACAACCGGCGAGCGCCCTTTCGAACGTGATTTGGACCGGTTCCCGTTCCCGGCCTGGGATTTGGTGGATATTCCCCGCTACCAAAAAATTTGGTACGAACGACACGGTTACTATTCGATGAATATGGTTACGACCCGCGGCTGCCCTTATCGCTGTAACTGGTGTGCTAAGCCCATCTACGGCCGCCGCTACAACAGTCGCAGCCCGCAAAACGTTGTCGCCGAGCTGAAATGGCTCAAGGACAAATTCCGGCCGGACCACATTTGGTTTGCCGACGATATTTTTGGACTCAAGCCGGGCTGGATCGAAACGTTTAGCGAATTGGCCGTGTCGCAGGAGGCTTTAATTCCCTTTAAATGCCTTCAGCGGGTCGACCTGGTTACGGAGCGTGTTGCAGAAGCCCTGCATCTGGCTCAGTGTAAGACGGTTTGGGTCGGGGCCGAATCGGGCTCCCAAAAAATTTTGGATGCGATGGATAAGGATACCCGCGTCGAGGACATCTATAGGGCCGCCGAGCGGCTGCATAAGGTTGGTATCGAGGTATGTTTCTTCCTCCAATTCGGCTATCCCGGTGAGGGCTGGGAGGATATTCAACAAACCCTGACCATGATCCGCGAGTGCCAACCGGATGACATCGGTATTTCGGTCTCCTACCCCCTGCCGGGGACTAAATTTTACGACAACGTAAAATTGCAGCTGGGAGAGAAGACGAATTGGGTCGACTCTGATGATCTAGCCATGCTTTATAAGGGTCCATATATTCAAGAGTTCTACCGCGTTTTGCATCACCGGGTTCACCAAGAGTTCAGAGCGCGCCAGGCCTGGCGCAATGTCGCGGCGGCGCTGAAAAGACCCGCGACGCTGCGTCCAAGCCATCTGCGGCAGGCTGCATCTATTCCCGTTAATTTGACCCGTTTGAGCAAATCAACGTCGAAGTTAAGAAAATTAGCCCAGATACCCAACGATCAGGTATCTTTGGAACTGCAATCGGTTTAATTAGGTCAGGATGATAATGGATAAAAAAGAAGCACTTCTCTGCTCGAGAATTTGCCGGTTGACTTATGTAAGCGCATATGAATTTCGCGATTTTCAGTTAACCGCCCGCTTTGAGAATAAAGGTACGGACACCCAAGGATTGTTTGGGGTGGCTTTTGGCAACAGCCTGGTGATTGCCTTTCGCGGCTCCGAGGAAACCGGCCTGACCGATTGGATCACCGACTTGAAATTTGTACAGCAGGTTTTTCCCTACGGAGAAAATAATAGTAATATCAAGGTTCACTTCGGATTTATTCAGGCTTATAAATCGGTTCGGGATGCCGTCTTAAACCAAGCCCAGAACAGTTCCTTTAAGCGGATTATTTGTACCGGGCACAGCCTGGGTGGTGCCTTAGCCAAATTGGCGGCCCTGGATATCCAGTACAATGTTCCCGACAAAGAGATCTATTGTTATACATTTGGTGCGCCAAAGGTAGGCAATGCCGAATTTGTAAGATCTTTTAATAAGCGTATTCCCAACACGTTCAGAATTGTAAACGGTTGGGATGGCGTTCCGGGTCTACCGCCCGGATCTTACGAGCATTGTGGCCAGTTTTGCCCCGTGGGGCAGGCTGAAGGCGGGCTGGTGGCGGCTATCAAAGCAAAAATAGAAGATCACTTACCAAATGCTTACATCAAGGTATTGCAATCCTTGCTTCAGTGAACTGGGCTATATGGAATTGGGTAAGGCTGTTTAAGGGGATTAGAGCTTATGAATGATCCGGCAACCTACAATTACGACGTTTTCATCGGCGAAAAAATCGAGCCCTGGTTGAGGTTCGAGAAAAGTCCGCCGCTGGGAGAAGCCGCGCCCGATTTTCCGCTAACCGGGCTAGACGGCCAGGTTGTGCATCTTGCGGATGTATGGCGCAAAGCGCCTTACACCATTGTCGAGTTCGGTAGTTTGACCTGACCCTACTGCGGGATGGCGGCGTCATCCATGGACCACTTGGCTCAGGACCTGGAAACTCATAAAGTTGCCTCGATCTTTGTGTATACCCACGAAGCTCATCCGGGCGAGAATTATCCGCATCATACCTCCTTTGGCCAAAAACTGCGCCACGCCAGGGCGTTTCAAAAACGCTTTGAGGTCAGTCGTCCGATTTTGGTTGATAGCCTGGATGGCGCCTGTCACCGAGCCTATGGCTCTATGCCCAACATGAGTTGGATCATCGACCGGGGTGGTCGCCCGGTGTATAAAGCGGATTGGACCGATACTCATAGTGTTAAGTCGGCGGTCCAAACGTTGTTAGATATGGTCGAGCGCCGGCGCAGCAGCCGTCAAGCTTTCTCACCTTTTAAGGTTGAGCGCCTTGAATACCGTGCCAGCGACCAGCCAGCTTTTATGAAAGGGCTGGAACGCAGTGGGCCGAAAGCCGTTACCGAATATCTCGCCCAAATCGAACGGTGGCGCGAGGGGTAAATAAGGAGCAAGGAATTCTGATGGACATTCTCCTCTCTCACGGTTATTTTATCGCCGAGGACGAACACGAACAAAAAATTATGAAGCCTTATCCGACTTTAGGCTTGCTTTACCTCTCCTCTCACCTGAAGGCCAAGGGTTTTGCGGTCGAGGTTTACGATAGTACCTTTGAAAATTTGGCCGAATTCGAAGGGTATCTGCGGCAAGCCCGGCCTGGCCTGGTCGGACTGTACTGCAACTTGATGACCAAGCAGAATGTGCTCAAAATGATGAGTATGTGCCGCGAGATCGGTGCCGGGGTCATCTTGGGCGGGCCGGAACCACCCTATTATGCCGAAGAATACCTCCAGGCCGGCGCCGACGTCGTGGTGGTCGGCGAAGGGGAAGTCACCTTAGAGGAGCTTATTCCGCATTTAGCCAGGCACGGTTTCAACCGCCTCGAGTCAATCCTGGGGATCGTCTTTCGAAACGGGGACGGTAGGCTTATCAAAACGCCGCCTCGCCCGCAGATCCCCAATCTGTCGGAGCAGCCCTGGCCGGACCGCGAGGCGATCCCCATAAGGCGCTACCTCGACACCTGGAAAACGCATCACGGAGTTAGCTCGCTGTCGCTTATTACGGCGCGCGGTTGCCCCTACACCTGTACCTGGTGCAGCCACTCTGTTTTTGGTGAAACCCATCGCCGGCGTACGCCGCAAGAGGTGGTCGACGAAGTCGCCTGGATTGCCGGGCAATACCAACCCGACCAGTTGTGGTATGCTGACGATGTGTTGACCATTCATCCGCGCTGGTTTTTGCAATATGGACAGCAGCTCAAACAGCGCGGTCTGAAAATTCCCTTCGAATGTATCAGCCGGGCCGACCGTCTTAACGAAAAAGTTGTGGCTGCCCTGGCCGAAATGGGTTGTCACCGGCTCTGGATCGGGGCCGAAAGCGGCTCGCAGCGAATTCTAGACGGGATGCAGCGCAAGGCCAACATCGAGGATGTGCAACAAAAAACAAAAATGCTGCAGGCCAGCGGTATTCAAGTGGGGATGTTCATTATGCTGGGCTACCGCGGTGAGGAAGTCTCCGACATCGAAGCAACAGTTGACCATCTGAAAAAATCGAATCCGGATATATTTTTGACGACGGTGGCCTATCCCATCAAGGGCACTCACTATTACCAGGCCGTTGAGAATGAAATCGTGTCTCATCTAACCTGGCAGGCGCGCACCGACCGGGATCTGAAAGTGAATGGTCGCTACTCCCGGCGTTTTTTCGACCACGCCACGCGCTGGATGGTCAATGAAGTCAATTTGCACAAACTCCGCCAATCCGGTTCAACGAATTTTACGCGGATGGCCAAAATGTTTGTCAATGCCAAGCGGGGACGCCTGGGTATGCGCCTGACTCAACATGAGCGCGAGACCGGTAATGCCCAACCGGGCAGTGGTCGCGGCTGGGCTGCTAATGAACGAGCGATTGATGCTTGGTAGGATAAAGCATTGAAAAGTTCTGCAGCAAGTCCAACCGCCTTCGACTGTTTTGCCGACAATTATGACAATACCTTTACCAATACCAGGTTGGGGAAGCTCCTCCGTGGCCGGGTTTGGCAAAAACTTGCCGATTATTTTTCGTCGGGCCAGCACGTTTTAGAGCTTGCCTGCGGTACCGGCGAAGACGCTGTTTGGCTGGCGCAGCAAGGCCTTCGCATCACCGCGACCGATGGTTCGGCCGAAATGGTCAAGCTGGCTACGGCCAAGGCCCAAACCGGTGGCGTCGAGGATCGGGTCGCGGTTAGTCAGGTTTCGCTGCAGGCGGTGGCTGATGGTTATTTTGCCGAACAATTTGATGGGGTCTTCTCCAATTTCGGGGGTTTGAACACGATGGGCCGGTGGCGGTCATTGGCTCAGGGTTTGGCCAAAGTGGTGCGACCCGGCGGTTGCGTGATTTTAGTGCCAATGGGCCCTTTTTGCCCCTGGGAAATCGCTTGGTATCTGGCGCACGGCCAGCCACAAGTGGCCTTTCGCCGCTTTCGACGGCACGGCACAGTGGCCCATATCGGCGAGACAACGATCCCGGTTTGGTACCCCTCCGCCAGGCAACTGCAGGCCGATTTTGGACCGTGGTTTGATCATTTCCAATCGGTGAGTTTGGGCTTGTGGTTACCACCCAGTTACCTTGATCACGTTGTCAGGCGTTGGCCTAACTTATTTACCTTGCTCAACCGGTTTGAAACGGCGACGGCGCACCTGACCGGAAGCTGGGGTGATCATTATATGCTTATTTTTCGGCGAAGTACAGGCCAGAGACAGGTAAGACGAAAAGGTGAGACGTAATACAGGCTCGTTCACCGCCAGTTGATTACGGTTCGTATTTCGCGTATTATGTTCAAGAATCGGAGGCAATTCGATGTTAATTCTATACAATCCTGTCAGTACCGACCCCCGTAAGCCGCCTCTGCCTATCTCCCTGTTAGCCTTGGGGGCAGTATTAGAAGGACAATATGATTATGAGATCGTGGACGGTAATCTGCTAACCGACCACGCGAATCAACTTATCAAAATCTTGCAGGAAAAGAAAGCCAGCGCCTTGGGCATGACGGTTATGCCCGGACCGCAGCTCAATCAGGCGGTGCCATTGGCCAAGAAAATTAAGGCGGCGATGCCCAGCCTCCCGATAATCTGGGGAGGCTATTTCCCGACCCAACATTATGAGGTTGTTTTAGAGTCGGGTTATGTCGATTATGTGGTTATCAGCCAGGGCGAGCTGACTTTGCTGGAGTTGCTGGGTGTTCTCGACAATGGCGGTGATCTGTCAGCGGTGCAGGGTCTGGCCTTCAAAAACAACGGGCACGTTCAAAAGAATCCGCCGCGCCGGCTAACGTCCATCGAAGAACTCCCCATGCTCCCTTATCAGCGGGTTAATATGGATAAATATATCCACCGCAATTACCTGGGTACGCGCACGATCGCCCACAATTCCAGTTTTGGCTGCCCCTTCGCCTGCAATTTCTGCGCAATCGTTAGTATGACCAATCGCGGTTGGCTGCCGGAGTCGGGTGAGCGCACAGCCGGCACGTTCAGGCTGCTGCGGGATCGCTACGGGGTAAATGCCGTCCAGTTCCACGATATGGATTTCTTTATCTCCGAAAAGCGGGTTGTCGACTTTGCCGAACGCATCAAAGATTACGGGATGACCTGGTGGGCTTTAGGCCGAGTTGATGAGCTTTGTCGTTATAAAGACTCAACCTGGCAGCTGATGAAGCGGAGCGGGTTGAAGATGATCTTTTGTGGGGCGGAAAGCGGCTCCGACGAGATGCTGGAGCGGATGAACAAGGGTGGACAGGCTTCAACTAAACTAACACTGGATCTGGCCCTCAAAATGAAATCGTACGGCATTATTCCCGAATACTCGTTCGTGTTGGGTAATCCGCCGGAACCGGAGCGTGATACCGAAATCACCTTTGAATTTATCCGTAAACTGAAAAGACTTAATCCGGCCACCGAACTAATTCTCTATACTTATACCCCCGTGCCGATGGACGCCGGCGGCGGGGATTTGTTTGAGCGTGCCATCGAGGCCGGC